>CAZHLB010000328.1:0-7514 GCA_964533005.1 uncultured Saprospiraceae bacterium | reverse complement strand
CAACCTCAGCCCGGGTCAGTCCATCGAGACCCTGACGCTGGAAGATGCACTCAAACTTTTCAACCTGCCCAAGGCTTTCACGACTTATCAAGGCAAAGAAATCAGCGTCGGCAGTGGTCGTTTCGGTCCCTACGTGAAGTGGGGCGACCTGTTCGTTTCCATCCCTCGTGGCGAAGACCCGCAGGGTATCACGCAGGAACGGGCGGAGCAATTAATCGGCGAAAAGATGAAGGCAGACGCCCCGGTGACCACCTATCAAGGTTTGCCGGTGACCAAAGGCAAAGGCAGGTTTGGGCCCTTCCTGAAATGGAAAGACCTCTACGTGAACGTCTCCAAAAAATACGACCTCGACAAATTGACCGCCCAGCAAGCGCACGAAATCATTGCTGCCAAGCTCGACAAGGAAGCCAACCGCTACATTCAGCAATGGGAAAAGGAAGAAATCGCCATCGAAAATGGCAGGTGGGGCCCCTTCATCCGCTTCAAAAAGCAAAGTGTGCCGATTCCAAAATTGGATGGAAAAAAGGCGACGGTGGAGGATGCGGCAGCGATGACGCTGGAGGAAGTGAAGGAAATTATCAAGGAAGCTTTGCCTGGTAGTTTCAAAAAATGATGATTAAAACTGCGACCAAAAACGCCAGGCGACCATTTTTTAATCGAAACGAAAATACTTCATTGAGATGGCACTTGACTCTATCCATGAAACTGTAAAAACGGCGCTTGAAAAAGCAGGCTGGCTGATATCGAATGAGCCTTTGCGTCTTCCAGTTGATGAAATTGTTTTCATGGTTGACTTGGGAGCAGAGCGAGTTATCGTAGCTCAAAACTTGACCGATGAGATAGCTGTCGAGGTTAAATCTTTCACACAACGGTCAATCATCTACACATTTTACGAGGCGTTTGGGCAATACATGTTTTATCGGGATGCCATGCGGGAAAGTGGTTTGGAGCAAGACCTTTTGCTCGCAATTAGTGAAGCAGTGTGGAACAAAATTCAGAAAATTCCTTTCCTTTTGAGGCGGATAGACCAGTACGAGCTTAAATTTGTAGTGGTTGATTTAACTCAAAAAAATATCGTTCAATGGATAAGGTAGCCAAATACAAAGCCGTGATTCACAAGGAATTCAAACGCCTTGCAAACTATCGAAGCACTTTCCAGCCAGGTATCGAATACCAATTATTGGAAAATGAAGACGGTACAAACCTGGCAATTCTTGTAGTCGGATGGCACAAAGACAAGTATCACAACTTCGTGATGTACCAGGTCGAAATCAAGCATGGCAAAGTCAAAATTTTGGCTGACAACACGGATAGTTCTATTGCCGAACGCCTGGAAGAATTGGGCATTTCCGCTTCCGACATCATCTTCACCTACCTTGAACCTGAATTTGAAAAGGGAGCGTTGGAGCTTGTTTGATTGAATTGGGTTGGAATTTTACTTCCTCATTTTCAAGCTAAAAACGTGCGGCAACCGCACCCCAAATTTATCCGCTCCCCACACGTACCTGCCCGCCTCCCGCTCCACCATGTTCGGAAAACAAGCGTAAGGCGAAAAATCAAACTCGTGCAGGTGCAGCAATTCCAGCCCATTTTCCAGCAGCGGCGTCACCACTTCCGAGGTTGCGTGGTTCCAGAAAAACTCAGTCTCCTCGATGCCTGAGTTGTCGTCGGCGTAGGTTCCCTGCACTTTTTCCTCGTAAGGTTTGGCGGTCGTGAAGTAGCTGTACTCGACCTGGTAATTGTCAAAATTGAAGAGGTACAAGGTCGGATGAAACTCAGCCAGGTAAAAAATGCCGCCCTTTTTCAAAAAACGGCTGACGATTGCCGCCCATTTTTCCAAATCCGGCAGCCAGGGGATGGCACCGTAGGTGGAAAAAATCACGTCGAACTCGCCGTCCAGCACCTGCTCCAAATCGTACACGTTGGTTTGAATGAAGCGGGCATTCAAGCCCAATTCATCATTCAACTGCTGCGCCGCCTCGATGGCTTTGTCTGAAAAATCAATGCCCGTGACTTGCGCTCCGAGCCTCGCCAATGCAAGCGAATCCTGCCCGAAATGGCATTGCAGGTGCAGCAAAGATTTGCCCGCCACCTCGCCTGCGATTTCTGCCATTTCAATTTCCTTGAGCGAGTTAGCTCCTTTTCGGAAAGCCTCCACATCGTAGAATTTGGATTGAAGATGCACGGAAACCCGCTCGTTCCAGAGCTTTTTGTTTTGCGAAAAATATTGGTCAGTCATTTCGATAATGAAGTTGGAGGCAAACAGGAGTGGTTTAGAAGGTGTAAAAAGTTTAGAAAGCCTCGATTTCACGTTGAAATCGAGGCTTTCTAAACCTTCTAAACCTTTTTACACCATCTAAACCGAAAAATTAAGCCGTCGCCTTGCGCTTCCGGCGGGTCTTGAACATCTCGACCACGTCTTTTTCCTTGAGAAAATCCAAGTCCTGGAAGGTGTTCGACACGAATTTCTTGATGTCTTGGTAATCCCTGCCCCGCTTGTCGGTGAAGATTTTGAGCGCCTTGTTGACGAAGCGCATGGACAGGGCTTTCACATCCTGGTTGAAGCGTTGGTTGCCAAAAATATGGATGTACACGGTGTACACCTTCGCCAGGTTGAACAACTCGTGATAGTCGCCAGCTTCCAGGTTGTTGAGCAGGCGGGCGAAATAGTGATAAATGGTCATCCGCACACACTCGTTGATGAGCGAGCGACCCTCGTGGTTGTTGTAAAAAACCTTCACCGCCTCCATCGCTTCCTCGTTCATGTAGCCAACGCTGTGAATCGTCGCCATCAAATCATAGTAAGCTGTGAGGTCGTCCTTCATGGAATGGTCGAGGACATTGTAAACCCGGCTGTCAGCGTAAGCGTCGAGGTCAACCCGTGTGCTTTCGTGCATTTCCAGAATAAACGCAAGCCACTGTTGGATGAAATCAGCGTGCTTTTGCCGGGTCAGGTTGAAATGATGGGACAGGTGAGCGCCATCTTCTTCGTTCAAATCGAAGAAATTGGCATACAAACCCATGATTTGCAAATGCTCGTCATGTCCTTGAAAATCAGGGTTTTCCACGAAAGCCTTCATGAACGGCAGCAAGCTGGAATTATCAAGCTTGTGCTCGATGCGGTAAATCAGGAACTCCTTCAATTCCGACGACATGACCTTCAATTCCCCAAAACTCAGCGGGAAATCGGCAGTCATGTAAATGAAGTTTTGGAACTGTTTTTTGAAAATTTTCAAGCCCTGCGCCCTGCCATCCGGGCTGCGGTATTTGTCGAGCTTCTGGCTTTGCAAAAAGTAGCGGATGCGCTTGTTTTCGATGAGCGCCAGCAGGTTGGTAATCCAAATGTCGCTGCTCAGTGCAAAGCCAATCTGGATGCTCTGCCCGGTGCGTTTTTTCAGGATTTCAAAATTGGCGGAATTGCAAATCGCCATGAGCAAATCCTGGAAATGGTTTTGCGGACGGGTGTATTTCACCTGGTCGTTCAACTCGCCCCGCAGCACAGAATAGCCCAACATTCTCGGCAGAAACAGTCCCTCGAAGTCCTCCTGCATCAGCCGTTTTTCCAGTGAAATAAGTTGCAGCGGGTTTTCCTTCGCCACCTGCTCGTGCAACTCGTGCATTTGAGGCTCGAAGCGGTCTTTCATCTGGTCGAAGTGAGTTTCTTCCTCTTCGGAAAGGTAAAGTGCCAACTCGTCCGATTCCTGAATGTCAGCGGAAATTGCCTCGGCGAGGTCTAAATAAAGCTGATTTAAAGGCAGCATGGTGTGTCTTAATTTGACAAGAACCTGGCAGGACACTTAAGCCCTGCCAGGTTCTTGCGTTTGAAAATTCTTGGTAGAATGCGGCGGCAAAGAAACAAACCTTTCCGAAAGTTTGAAACTTTCGGAAAGGTGGGATTTAAGGAAATAAATTCACCCGCATCATCCTCGCCACCATTTTTATGCCGGGTAAAAAGCCTTGCCCTTTTTTCAAGGTTTCTTTGGTGTAAACTACGCTGATGGGCGCTTCACACCACCTCGCCCGGTGGATTTTCATGTTCCGAATGATTTCCATGCAGAACTCGAAACCGTTCCTGCGAATCGCCGCTTTCCCGGCAAAATTGGCGCACATGGCTTTCATGCCCGATTGGCTATCGCTCACCCACAAGCCGGTGAAAAGAAAGGCAATCACGTTCCCAACCTTATTGTAAACCACCCGCAGGAAAGGCATGTCAGGATTATCGCCCAAAAATCGGCTGCCAATCACCACGTCCATTTGTTTTTCCCGCAAGGTTTTGACCAAGATTTCAATATCGTCGGGCAAATGCTGGTGGTCGCCGTCGAGCGTCACGATGGTTTCAGCGCCTTGCCGAAGGGCGTATTCGATGCCTGTTTGCGTGGCAGCACCTGCACCCAAATTAAGCCGGTGATTTATCACGGTTGCTCCGCCAAGCCTTGCTACACTTGCCGTATCGTCCTCGCTGCCATCGTTGACAACGATGATATTTTGGTAACCCAATGACTGAATCTTGCGAAGGACAGCGCCGATTCTCGTGCCTTCATCTTTGGCAGGAATGATGATGTAAAGATTTGGGATGTTCATGGGTGGTAATTGATGACCTAATTTAGGAGATAACTTGAAGTTACCTCCTAAATTAAGCCTCATTTCTACCGTCGTTCATTTTATCCTGAATATGGCGTAAGAACCTGTATTTATTGCTTCACCAAATACGCCATATTCTTGTTTCCCGGTCGCCGGGTTTTTTATGATTCGATTAGTGGCAATTAATTCCATACCCGGGTTTTGATAAAAAAGCAGCATGAGATTTTTATACCTGTTGACAAGCGCCTGTTCCGGCGTATTGTCTCCGGTTGGCGTGTTAAAATCCACCATGATATAGCCAAATCCGGAGTTTTTCAGCATGGTGTTTATTTGCTGCTTATTCGGATATTTTGTCTGAACTAAGTGCCATAAATCAAGTTGGTTATCCTTGTAAATTCGTTTGTCATTTCCTTCAATAAAAAAATTAAACCTCGTTCCGACATTGTAAATCAAGGAGTTGGTTTCCTGATTCATCATTTGCAAGGCTTTAGAAAGCTGCGGGTAAAAAGCGTCTGTCACCTGCTCGTGCGTCACTTCGCCTGTGTGATATTTCACAAAAATGGGGTCAAATATGCGCTTCCCGGCAACTGGGTCGGTATTTAAAATATTGAGTTTTAAATTGGAAATGCGGTAGGTAAAACCCATCAATATGGCAAGCCCAATCATGCCATAAAAACCATAAACAGCTATTTTATTGGGAACGCCAGGCAGTTTTTCCTGGTGAGACATTGACCAAAAAACCAGCGCAGTCAGCACTGGAAAAACCAAAAAGCCATACCAAATAATGCCCGCTGAAAGAAGTAAAAAGAAGAAGGAATAAGTCAGAACAAATACCAGCAGGCTTTTTTCATGCAGCTTATTATCGGTGAATCTTTGGGCGGAGATGAAAAAAAACAAGGCGAAAAAAGCCAGTAAAAGCGGATAAGTGATAGCGTCTTTATTGCCTGAAATATGGGAAAGTATAGCCTTAATTCCACTGTAAATACTTGAAAAAGCCAGGTAGAAATTTGCAGCAATTACGCCTGTCGGTGCATCTGAAAAATGGGTGGCACTTAAATATTGCTCCAAAGCCGCCAGTTCAGGTTTTATCAGTTCAAAATTCTGCCCGGTGATATATCCGTTTGAAGTTGAAATAATCAGTAAAAACAGGCAAGAGGCAATAACCAGCACTTGCAATATCGGCTTATCCCGCAATCCCAGCAAAACCAATATTGGAACAAAAAGCAGCAACACAAACCCAATATCCAGCGCCGCCAATTGCTCATTGGCATTCATGGTGATGTCATAAGGCAAGCTCAAATATCGCACGGGCAATATTTCATAGCCCATGTATCGCTGTATCTCCACCCGCACTGCAATATTCCCGGAACCGGCATCGCCTGCCGGTGCATATGCGCCGGATTGCGTTGCCCACGAAAAAGCCACCGCAACTAAAATTGCTGCGATTGCCAACCAGTCGAAAATGCGAGTAGAAAGCTTCATGGTAGTTGGTGAATTCGAAGTTCGGAGTCTTGAGTTGTTGTTCCGAACTCCGCATTCCTTGAGGGCAAAGGTAAAAAGGCAATGCCAACCGCCTTGCCAACCGCCGAATCAATAAAATTTTTCCACAGTCTCTTTCACCACACACAAATCCGCCATACCTTATCTGCGAAAAATGAAGGTATCCTTTCACAAACTAAATCCGTCTGCCTATGATGAATGAACGACTTTCCAGTATCATGACGACCAACGTCGTCACCGTCTCTCCCGAAGATTCGCTCGAAAAGGTAAAGGAACTGCTCTACGACAAGCACATTCACCACCTGCCGGTGGTGCATGGGCGAAAGCTCGTCGGCATCGTCACCTCCTGGGATTTGATGAAGTCCGAAAAACGGTTCGAGGAATATGGCTCGATGACCGCTCGTGACATCATGACGACCCGGGTGGCAACTTTGCGACCGAATGAGTTGGTCGGAGCAGCAGCAATGGTCTTTTTGAAGCACCTGTTTCACGGCTTGCCCATCGTGGACGACGAGTTCAACCTCGTTGGCATCGTCACCACGCACGACATCCTGAAATATGAGTTTCAGCGGGAGTACCCGAACGATATTTTCGTGCGGGAAACGCATTGGATAGATGCTTGAATTTCATCTATCTGCGTTACAAAAGCCGCCAGAACCGCTTGGTTTTGGCGGCTTTTTTTTTGTCTTGATTCACCGGGTGACTTTGGAGTCACCCGGTGAATTATTTGGCAAACGCTTCACGGTCTCGATGGTCGCTGCCACCGTGCCCAGCGAAATGGCAAATAAAAAGCCGATGAAAGTCAGCAGCAAAAGCAAAAAAACCACGCCGTTGCCAAGCGCGAGGGCACGGTGGCGATGCACAAAGCGAATGCTTTCCCGGTAGCGAAAATGCCGTTCGAGCGCAAAATCCATGTTCCCAAAACCAACGTAGTAGGCTTGCAAAATGAAAATCAGGGCAGTCGTAAATGGCGTGAACAAAGGAAACAACCCCAGCAAAAGCAGGAAAATAGTGGCGAGCAATTCCCGAATCAAGTTTCGCAAAGCAATCCGCAAGCCTCGAAGAATGTCTGACAAAATTTGGTTGGGCGACCAATTTCCGCCGCCCGGTTTGCCCCGCAATTGATTTTCCACCTTCTCCGAAAGCAAACTCATGAACGGCGAGGTGACCACAAAAACCAACTGCTTGAAAATCAGCAAACCCACCGCCAACACCAACAAGCCGCCAAACAATTGAGCGATTTTTTCCACCGCTACCCTACCCCACTCCCACTGCCAAAGGTCGTCCAGGAGATTGCCGACATTGTCGGAAAGTCCCCATGCCAGGCTGAAAATGGCCGCTCCCAGAGCAACGGTTATCAAGCCGGGCAGCAAGACGTAGCCCCACAAGCCATGTTTTGTAACGTGCTGAATGGCGGCGCCGTAGGAGGTTAT
>CAZHLB010000327.1:0-7547 GCA_964533005.1 uncultured Saprospiraceae bacterium | reverse complement strand
TACTTGAAAAAAAAAGCGGCAAAATGGGACTCAGAGGTTCCCTGCGGGAATGACAAAGCGACACGCAAGGGACTCGGCGAGACGTGCTAATCAGTTACAAATCCTAATCGCATGACCCGTTTTTTCCTTCTTCTTTCCCTTTCCCTTGCGCCCGCTTTCGCTTGCGCCCAATGCTTCAAAGCGGTGCTAACTAAGGGCGACCAGCTTTTCAATCAAGGCAAATTTTCGGAAGCCCGCACTACCTGGGAATTGGGCAAAGACTGCCTCGATTTCGACGAGACCGTTCTCAAAAAACGCCTCTGGAAAATCAGGGACAACGACGGCGACGGCAAAGTCAACGGCAACGACACCTGCCCGGATGTCTTTGCCAAAACCGCCAACGGCTGCCCAAAACCCAAGCCCAAAGACACCGACCAGGACGGCGTCCCCGACAATATTGACCGCTGCGAAGACGAGTACGGTCTTAAAAAATTCGAAGGCTGCCCCGACTCCGACGGCGACGCCGTGCCCGACATTGACGATAACTGCCCCACGACACCCGGCTCGAAAGCTCACAAAGGCTGCCCCCCGCCCAAAGACAGCGACGGCGACGGCGTCCCCGACTCCAAAGACGACTGCGACAACGCCTACGCCGTCACCTCCGACGGCTGCCCCGACGTGGACGGCGACGGCGTTGCAGACAAGGACGATAAATGCCCCAGTGAAAAAGGGCAAACCCGCTTCGAAGGCTGCCCCGACACCGACGGCGACAACGTGCCCGACCACCTCGATAAATGCAAAAATGAAAAGGGGCTGACCAGCAACAACGGCTGCCCGGAACCTACGTCTGTACGCTGCCAATACTGCCCCGAAATGGTCTTGGTAAAAGGCGGCACTTTCCAAATGGGCAGCGACGACCTTGACAGTCAAGACGACGAAAAACCGGTACACTCGGTGACGGTGGGCGATTTTTATTTGGGAAAATTCGAAGTAACGGTCGCTGAATTTTCAAATTTCATCAGCGACGGTTCCTACAAAACCGACGCTGAAATAAATGGCTGGAGTTTGGTTTGGGATGGAAATAGTACTGAGATGAAAAATGGAGTCAATTGGCAATGCGACGCCCAAGGATTCATACTCCTAATAGCAGGCAGGAACCATCCCGTTCTACACGTGAGTTGGAATGACGCTGTGGAATACTGTAAATGGCTCTCAAGAAAAACCGGAAAAACCTATCGTTTACCAACAGAAGCCGAATGGGAATTTGCGGCTGGAGGGGGAATTTCAAATAGAACCAAATGGGCTGGCACCTCTGAATATTTTCAACTTTACAAATTCATGAATGGGGGAGAGTATGGCGGTAGTAGTAAAGATGGTTTTACATTCACTTCTCCAGTTGGAAAATTCCAGCCAAATTCTTTAGGCTCATATGATATGTCAGGGAATGTTTTGGAATGGTGTAGTGATTGGTGGGCTCATTATTCCATCGATACTCAGGTCAATCCATCAGGTACAACTTCCGGCATCCTTCGGATAATGCGAGGAGGGTCATGGGACGAAGGTAAAACTGATTGTAGGGTGACAAATAGGTTTGGTGGAGGCCCCAGTGATTATAGCAATCATACCGGTTTCCGGGTGGCGCAGGATAAGTAACCCTTGCGCCCTTTTACCCTCTTACCCTTTAAAAGAAAGCGGGAGCGGCGCAGCCGCCTCCCGCTTTCCTTTTTACTCTTTTTCTTTTTACTGGCGGCGTAGCCGCCGACTTTTTTCTTTTTAAAAATGCCATCCGGGGGCTGGAAACCCAGTCTCTTTGAAGAAAATAATAGCTTTGTCAAAGCAACTTGAAAGAAAAGCCAGTGTTGCAATTCAAAAAAAGAAAGAAAGGATGGTTTATCAAGTCGAACTGCTAAATCCGGAAGCACGTGCCTTGCTCGAAAACTTAGCCAAGCTAAAGCTCATCCGGTTCAAAGTTTTTGGGGCAGCGGCACGAAACGGCGCTCCGCACTTGCCTGCTTCGAATGAAAATGCAGGTGAGCAGGCAGTTCCAAACATTTCGGTCGAGGAAGAACCCGTTCAAGCACAGGCGGCGGCGCCTTTTTCGCTGGAAGGAATTCAACTTGGCTTCGGCTGCCTGAAAGATAAAATCCATCTCGCTCCCGATTGGGACGAACCGCTCGAAGATTTCAAAGAATACATGTATTGATGAAACTACTGATTGACACCCATGCCTTGATTTGGTACTTGAAGGGAGACGCCCAATTGTCCGATACTGCCCGCCTCGCCATGCAGGATGCTGCCAACCTGCGCTATTTCAGCGCCGCTTCAAATTGGGAAATCGCCATTAAAGTCAACATTGGAAAAATACAGCTTGATTTTCCTTTCTCAGACCTGCGCACCATCACGAGCGCACTTGGCTACGAATGGCTGCCAATCGAATTTGAACATACCGTCCAAGCGAGTTCCTTGCCTCTTTTTCATCGTGACCCCTTCGACCGGATGCTCATTTCCCAAGCTTTGGTAGAACAATTAACTGTTGTTACCAAAGACCCGCTGTTTCAACCGTATAGTGCTCCTTTGTTATGGTAGGCTCGGCAATATTGGTCTCCGGGTGGCGCAGGATAGGTAACCCTTGCGCCCCTTCTCTCCCTGAAACTTTTCAAAAGCCATCAAATCCAACGGCATAACTTTGTCAAAAATCAACCAATGAATACAGCCATCAAACTCCCCCTGCGCTCGCTCAATCCACATCTCGTGCAGGACTTGCAGGAAAAGTACCCGGAAGCGGAAATTAAGGTCGTGTTGCACCACGACCGCAAGCAGGCGCCGCTGAGCGAGCAAGGGTTTTGGGAAATAATTGCCATGCTCGATTGGAGCAAGGAAGAAGAAGACGATGACGCCGTGGTGGAGCCGGTCGTGGCGCATTTGGCGAGCTGTCCCGTCAGGCACATTCTGGAGTTTGCCGACATTTTATCTGAAAAATTGTATGCCCTCGATGGTCGCTCGTATGCCATGCATATCGGCGAAGATGCCTGGAAGCCCGACCGCTATTTTTCAGTGGATAATTTTTTGTACGCTCGTTGCTGCGTCGTTGCCAACGGCGAAGCATTCTACCGAAAAGTTTTGAAAGACCCTGCCTCCATGCCAAAAGACCTGACTTTCGAAGCCTTGCTGTACGTGGCATCCGATGCTTACGATCGCAAGACCGGCAAACGATTGACTTACGTTCCCGCCTTTCCCATCGAAACTTACAGCAACCAGGCAGGCTGGCAATAAAACTCGCCTTCCATTTCCTCCTATCATGAAACTTCACGGCAATTCGAGAAAAAGCAAGAAAGACTGCCACCTCTACGCCATTTACGACACGGAGGAAAACGACCTTTTCAAATATGGCATCAGTGACAAGCCCATTGGCAAGGATGGTTATTCTTCCCGCATGAGAGAGCAAGTAGATTTTCTCAACTTAGCAGTGGGCTGGCTTCGCTATTTTGCTGAAATATTGCTGCGTGGGATTTCTGGAAGGGCAAAGGCAAGAAAAATAGAAGATGAGCATATAGATGCTTACCGGGAAAAGCATGGCAGGAATCCTCGTGGCAACAGAGATAGAAACAAGGCTGTATAATCTCAATCCGCCTATCTGGCGCTGGGTCTCTCGACTCAGCTGAAGAGCCTTCTTATTCGCTCAAACACCCTGAATTTTATGCCCTTGGTGCGTTTCCCATTTACCTCAGCCTTCCCATTTCCCGGCGCCCCTACCGATGACGAGGCGCTGCAATCCTCCATATATGCCGTGAAATCCGAACCCAGTTCGGCGACGAAATCGGGCGCCAAAGTGATGCTCGTTCCCGCCCGGAACACGACCTGCGTACCGTCGGCAATCGTGATTGCGCCCGTCGTCGCCAAAGTATTGCTGGCGCTGACCGTGTCCATATCGGACGGGTTGTACGAAAGCGTAAAATTCAGCGGGCAAGGGTCGCCCATGCCGGAGATGGCAATCGTGTTGGTTCCGCTGCCTGCGTTGGAAACGACGGTCACGTTTCCACTATAAACCGTTTGCGCAAGGGGCGCAAAAGTGACCGTTACGATTTGGCTGCCGGAGGGCGCAATGATTCCCCCGCTCCAGTCACCCGAGAAGACCGGGAAAGGATAGGAGATGGAACTGACGACGAGGGGGGCGTTGCCCGAATTGCTGATGGTAAAAGTGAGTTGCGAGGAACTGCCGACCGGCACCGTGCCAAAAGCCAAGTTCCCGCTCAAAGCAATGGAACTTGCAGCGCCGACCTGCAACAGTTTCATGTTGCGGACGGTCACCTGACCGTTAATCAACACGACGCCGACGGTTTGCGAGACGTAGCCCGGAGCGGAGTAAATGACGTCGAAATTTCCCACCGTCGGCTGCCCGGTGCCATAGTTGCCATCGAGTCCGGTGGTCGTGCTGTTGAGCGGGTCGGAAAATTGGATGGCGACGCTCGCCCCTACGATGTTGGCGTTCGTCACGCTGTCCTTGACGTTGCCTTCCAGGAAACAGGCTTCGGCATAAGTAGGGGTCAAAATGTAGAGCACCCCGGTATCCACATTCGCCAGCACTTTATTTTCAGACATGTTAGTGACCAACAGATTGCCGGAAGGCAGGTAGGGATAAACGCCCCAAGCCCCGTAAAAATGGTCGCTTCCCACCGGGAAAGGAGGCGTGGCGTAGGTGTCGAACCGCCCGGTCTGCACCAGGTTTCCCGGACGGGAAATATCCGTAATGGTCATGCCGTCCTCATACCAGGAGGTGACCGCAAAATTGCCCTTCACGTAGGTATTGTGGACGATAGAATTGGCAGTGGGGGTTCGTATTTTGTCTTTTAGGACGATGTCGGTCGGGTCGCTCACGTCGTAAGCCGCCAGGAAGGAGTTCTGCTTTTCATCGGTCGTGAAGGCATATTGGTGGTTGACGGACAGCCAGGTATTGTGCGTAAAAGCATTGGGCGTGACAATGTCGCCAAGCAGGTAAGGCAAGGTATCCACGCCATCGTTGGGGTTCGTTTGAAACTTTACGATTGCCATTTTCCCGGCATTGATTTGGGCGGCATACACGGTGTCCTTGTGGACATAACCGTCGTGGACATAGCTCGTGCAGTATTTATCCTTATACACCGGAGCCGCCGGGCTGCTGATGCTGAAGCGCAAAGCCCCGTTGCAGCTTACGCCGCTTGCCCCGTACAAATAGAGCATGGAGCGGATGGAGTCCACGTGCAGCGAATGCGCCCTGTGCAAATGATTGTCAATGTTGGGGTCAGAAGCGCCTGCGGCATGGTACTTCGTGACCGTTGTGGGAGGAGTCGTTGGCAGCCCGGACAAGTCCACGATACCCAAGCCGCCGGTTTGCGAGCCAAAAGGAGGCGGGTTGCCAACGGGCGTCAGCCCCTCCGAGGTGATATAGGCGTAATTGCCGAAAGTCCTCACTTCCCGCCAAAAACTGTTGATGGAGTCTTTCAACTGAACCCCCACCCGGAAACAATTGGCAGGGTCGGTCACGTCCACGATGACCAAGCCTTTGGAAGCGCCCACCAAGGCATATTCCTTTCCTCCTTTCTTGAACCCCCATATATTGGAAAGCGCCTGACCGGGGAACCGGATGGTGTCTCTCAAAACGATGTTTTGATTTTGTGAGAATGAGTTGAAGCTCAATGACAGGAGCAGCAGGAGTGTGAAACTGTGGAGAGCGTATCTTTTTTGCATGATGCATTATTTTGGGTGAAGCGTTGATTGAGCGTCCAAAATTACGTGGCACTTGGCAAAATTCATTCTTCATCTTTGAAAGTTGACAAAACTTGCTGCTCGTCATCATCATCCTGCTACCGGTCACCCCGAACCCGACATGAACCGAAAACGCTATCTTTCGCCGTCCATTCACCATCAAAATCTTCCAGCTTTAAACATGAAAAATCAAATCGTCGAACTCACCGAGGACGTTTCCTCCAGCCCGCTTTACAGCGAAGACTTCGCCCCCGTCCCCGCCGCCAACCGCACCTGGGACAAGTGGCACATCGCCAGCCTCTGGGTCGGAATGGCAGTTTGCATCCCGACTTACATGCTCGCCAGCAGCCTCATTGACCAGGGCATGAACTGGTGGCAGGCGCTGCTCACCATCCTGCTTGGCAACGCTATCGTGCTGGTTCCCATGATTTTAAATGCGCACGTCGGCACGAAATACGGCATCCCGTTGCCCGTGTTTTTGCGGCTGAATTTTGGCGTGGACGGAGCAATTCTGGCGGGTTTGCTGCGGGGGCTGGTCGCTTGCGGCTGGTTCGGCATCCAGACGTGGATTGGCGGGGCTGCCATTTATCAATTACTGCTCATCGTGCTGCCCGGCTTAGCGCAAAGTCCCTGGCTCGGCGATTTCATTGGACTGAATTTGGGGCAACTCGCTTGCTTCCTGCTTTTCTGGGCGATGAACATCTGGATAATTTACAAAGGCATCGAAAGCATCAAGGTTTTTGAGACTTGGTCGGCGCCGTTCCTGCTGCTGTTAGGCTTGGCGCTGCTGATTTGGGCGTGGGTTGAGGTGGGTTCGATGAGCGAGATTTTGGCTGCCAGCCACCAGCTTTCCAAAGGCGGCGGGGTAGATTTTTGGAAGATATTTTTCCCCAGCCTGACGGCAATGGTCGGCTTCTGGGCGACCCTCTCGCTGAACATCCCCGACTTCACCCGCTACGCCCGCTCGCAGCGAGACCAGGCATTGGGGCAGGCAATCGGCTTGCCCGGCACGATGGTTTTTTACTCGTTCATCGGCATCGCCGTCACCAGCGCCACCGTGCTGATTTTCGGGCAAGCCATCTGGGATCCAGTGGCTTTGCTCGCCAAATTTGACAACCCGCTCATCGTCGCTCTGTCCATGTTCGGCTTGACCGTCGCCACGCTCACCACCAATATCGCCGCAAACGTGGTCGCCCCGGCGAACAGCATCTCCAATATTGCCCCGAAAAAAATAAGCTGCCGCATGGGTGGATATATCACCGGCATAATTGGCATATTGATATTTCCGTGGAAATTATTAGCCGACCCGCATGGCTATATTTTTACCTGGTTAATTGCATATTCCGCATTGCTCGGCGCATTGGCGGGGGTGATGATTTGCGACTATTATATTATTCGGAAAACCCGGCTCGAATTGGCTGAATTGTACAAACCAAATGGCATATATCGTGGCTGGAATATGGCTGCGTGGGTTGCATTTACTTTGAGCTTGCTGCCCGTTTTGCCTGGGTTTTTGGGCACGGTTAAATGGGTGGAAAATGTGGGCATATTTTGGATGGAATTGTATTCTTATGCTTGGTTCGTGACGTTTTTGCTGGCGTTTTTTATTTACTGGCTGTTGGCAAAAATGAAGCGATAAATTTCACCCACTAAAGGCTATTTCATAAGTCGCACTGCGTCCCTTTTGTCATCCTCGAAGAGGAACTGTCCACGTCTGGCTGCGTCGCTTTTGTCATCCTCGAAGAGGAACTGTCCACGTCTGGCTGCGTCGCTTTTGTCATCCTCGAAGAGGAACTGTCCACGTCTGGCTGCGTCGCTTTTGTCAT
>CAZHLB010000326.1:5885-7569 GCA_964533005.1 uncultured Saprospiraceae bacterium | reverse complement strand
CATTTCCATCAACAATCAACAATCATGTAATCATCAATCGTCAATCAGAAAAGGATTCTCAAAGCGGGCAAAAATAAAATCAAAAGGCAAAAGCGGCTGACCGCTTTTGCCTTTTGATTTTACTGCGATTGACTGGTGTCTCCACCGCCGCCCTCCTCGTCTGGCAAGTCAAAAATGGTAGGCTCTGACTCGGTTTTTTCCATGCTTTTATCTTCCATTTTATCAATGAATTTGACCGATTCCCGCCAGAAATCTTGAAAGCCGGGCTTGATGTATTCGTACACGCCTTTCATTTTGCCGGGAAATTTTTGAAGGTAGGAATAGGTGAAAGACTCGGTCGCCGTCTCCTGCGTGACGATGTGCGACTTCTCGGCGAACCAAAGCAGAAAGCTGTAAAACAAGGTGTAAAGCGCACCGAGCAGCATCCCCCCGGCAAATTTGTTGATGACGTTGATATTGGCGCTTTGCAGCACTTTTTCAAAGGTGCTGGCGATTAGGCGGATGAAAATCATGGTCGCCACGAATGCCAGCAGGAACCCGGCGATAAAATTGAAAGCGCTGTCGGAGTGAAAAGCCGTTTCGATGAAGCGGGTGGCGGCAGGTGTGAATTTGAAGGCGACCATCAAGCCAAAAATGATGGAAAAGAAGGTAAAAACCGTCTTGATGATGCCTTTGGAATATCCCTGGTAAAATCCCCAGCCGGCAATGATGAGGAAGAGTGCGTCAACGACCATTTGCAGTAAGTTTTGTTAATCTCAGGAGTATGACGTTTCAATTGCTTGCAAGGTAGCAGCCTGCCAAAAAAAATTTGGCGCTGTTTTAGACGAAGCGATACGGCGAACATCCAAAAGTGTACATTTGTTGGCGAGTTCATCAACGCTTGATTTTCCAATCCACTTTCAAGAATCACACACACGCACCGAATTTCTCCGAGTTAAAATTCCACCTCCCTTTTTGCCATCCCCTTGATTTCACCAGTTTGAGTTTATTCCCAAAGTAAGCAACCGCAAGCCCTTGCAACTGGTTTTTAAACTAAACAAAAGCGCTTTTTATGAGGACGGTGATATTCCTTTCCATTGTGATTCTGGGAAGTCTGTTTCCAGAAACTTCTCTGCTCTCCCAGACGATTGCGACACGACAGCCTGCCTTGCCCACCGTTTTTCTTCTGGGCGAAAACGACGTTGCCTACACTGAATCCATGCCTGCTTATGCGACCTTACTCGATGTTTGCGACGGCAACATGGAAACCGCTTTCGACAAACTTTCCGCCATGATGCGGGAAATGGAGGCATACGCTCTGACGAGCAACTACGACTTGAAGGGTGTGCAACTTTGGATGCACTTTTTCTTCCGAAAAGACGGCTCCATCGAGCATATCGGGTTTCACCTGAAACCCAGCTCGAAAAACGTGGACAAAGAAAGCTTGAAGGTTTTCCTGGCGGGCTTTGCCAAACGGTATAAGTTTTCGCTTACTGCCGAAGCCAAATACGCCCACTATTCTTCGTTTTCTTTTCCCATCGTTCGACCATCTCTGCCGGACAGGGATACAAGAAGTGCCGTTCAAAAGGTTTCCGTCAAAAACTATTGAAGCTAAGTTTTCAGATTTAGTTAAAACGAGAAGCGGGAAGTTGTGATGGGCGGCATGACGCCGGTGGGGGTTTTGAAAAAATAAATTTTGAGCGCG
>CAZHLB010000326.1:0-5875 GCA_964533005.1 uncultured Saprospiraceae bacterium | reverse complement strand
AAAAAACTTTTGAAGCTATGTTTTCACATTTAGTAAAAACTATACGCGGGAAGTTGTGCATCACAACTTCCCGCTTCTCGTTTTAGCCAAATACTACTTTTGCCGCCCTTATTCATTTTCCATGGTTACACCTGTTTTTTACGACGCCATCATCATCGGCAGCGGCTTCGGCGGTTCGATGATGGCGAGGCAATTGGTCAACGCAGGCATGAAAGTGTTGATGCTGGAGCGGGGCGATTGGGTCAAACGCAGCCCCGAAAACTGGGGCTTGCGCTCGTCCATTGACCTGACGCCGCACTACGACAAGAGCACGCCGCTTCGAGTAGATTTGGGAGGCAACAAACCGGTGATGGGCATCTACTCTTGCGTGGGGGGACCCTCTGTTTTTTACGGCGGGGTTTCTTTTCGTTTTCGAGAAAAGGATTTCGAGCCGCCTGACAATCTCACCGGCGATTCAAATGCACGTTGGGCTTTGAAATACAAGGACTTAGAGCCATTTTATTCGCAGGCGGAAAACATCCTGAGCATCTCCGGCGAGACAGGCGCCGACCCGACGGAGCCATTTCGCAGCGCCCGTTTTCCGCAAAACCCACCGCCGCTGGCTGCCATTTCTCAAAAAATTAAATCAGCGGCGCAAGGGCTTGGCTTGCATCCTTTTCAACTCCCACTTGCCATCAATTACGGCGACTCCACTGACCGCCAAACCTGCCAGCACTGCAAGACTTGCGACACTTTCGCCTGCGCTGTCAGCGCAAAAAATGACCTGGCAACGATGGTGCTGCCGGGGCTGATGGAGCAAGGTTTGACCTTGCTGCCAAACACGGTAGCGGTGAAAATTTTGGCGGAAAACGGGCAGGCGAGTGGCGTCGAGTGCATCTCGAAAACGACCGGGGAGCGGCAGGTTTTCAAAGCAAAATATGTCGTCTTGAGTGCCGGTGCGCTCGGTTCTCCGCACCTGTTGCTGGCGTCTGGTTTACAAGAATTAAACTCCGGCGGGCACACTGTCGGGCGCTATCTGATGCGCCACGCCAATGCCATCGTTTTTGGCATTTTCCCAGGCACGGCGGACAAGGAAGGGCGCTTTCACAAGCAATTAGCCATCCTCGATTTTTACTTCGGGCACCCGAAAGCCAATGGCTTGAATGGTAAAATCGGCAGCCTCCAGCAAGTGCCGACGCCGCCCGCCGGGCTGGTGCAAAACGAGTTGCCCGGCGTCATCGGCAGGAGTTTGAGCAAGGGTGTGAAACTGCTCACCGGCTTGCTTGCCATTGCCGAAGACCAGCCGCAGTTTGCCAATCATTGCTCGGTGGATTTTCAAAAAAAGGATGCCTACGGCTTGCCGCAACTCGTGATTCGCCATGAATACTCGAAACGAGACCTGGCAGCCCTGCGCATTTTGACGGGCGAGGCTAAAAAAATCATGCAGGCGGCGGGCGCATGGGCGCAATACACGCACCATATCCGCACTTTTTCCCACGCCGTCGGCACGGTGCGCATGGGCGAGGATGCGACGACTTCTGCGTTGGATGAATTTTGCCAATTCCGGGGCGTGGAAAATTTGTTCGTGGTGGACGGGAGCTTCATGCCGACTTCGGCGGCGCTGAATCCGAGTTTGACGATTGCGGCGAATGGGCTGCGAGTAGGGGCATTTGTCGCAAGCAAAAAATAACCTGGCAGACACCTGCTTTGCGTTTGGGTTTTGCATCTATGCAACCATGCTCGCCGTGTTGTTTTGGGACTGACCTTTCCGAAAGTTTCAAACTTTCGGAAAGGTTGGCTTCGAGCACAAAATCATTATCACATGAAGCCTACCTGTTTTTTCATCCTCTGCATTTTTCTCTTCTGCAGGTTCGCCTGCAAAAACTCGTCTGGCGATTCGAAGGAGCAAACCGCATCTGCCCTCGCAAATGATTTTGATAGCGAGGTCGAGCAAGGGCTGTCAGACACCACTTCAATGACAACCACCGAGCCGCCTGCCGACCCTGTTCAGCCGCCACCTTCGCAGCCCAAAAGCCAGCCGGAAAAGCCTGCGCCACCCATCCCTCGCCAAATCATCAAGACCGCCAACTACCGCATCCAGGTCAAAAACGTGAACGAGAGCACCCGCCACGCCCACCAATTGGCGACGAAGCATGGCGGCTTTGTCTCTGCCAGCGAGCTGGTCAATTCCAGCTACGAAATCACCAACAGCATCACGATTCGAGTACCTGCCTTTCACTTCGATTCCTTGTTGGAAGACCTGGGGGAAGAGGCAATTTTCACCCAATTTAAAAGAATCAGTTCGCAAGACGTAACTGCTGAATATGTGGACATTACGACTCGCCTGAAAACCAAAAAAGAGGTGCGTGACCGCTACGTGGACATCTTGCGCAACAAAGCCAAAAGCGTGAAAGACGTGCTCGAAGCAGAAGACAAAATTCGAGTGATACAAGAGGAAATCGAAGCGCAGGAAGGCAGGTTGCGCTACCTGAAAGACCAGGTGGCATTGAGCACGATTCAACTGGAAATCTACCAGGTCATCGAGTACCAACCGGAACCGGCGGCGTTCCGGGAATCATTTTGGACAAAACTTTTTGGTGCGCTGAAAGGTGGCTGGGATTTACTGCAAGGCATCGTGCTGTTTTTCGTCAACATTTGGCCCCTCGTCATTTTGGGCGCTTTGATTTGGTGGCGGCGGCAGTGGATTTGGCGGAAAATCCGGCGGCGGCAGGCGTGACGGTTTCATTGCCTGGCAGCTTTTCAGGTGAAGTTGCCATCGTGTCGAGAATCATGATTTTCTGCCAAATCTTCCCCGACAAACCCTGCGTCAGCGACTCCACTTCATTGACCGCCGTCAGCACGTGCGTATCCTGGAAATTTTGCGCATGAAGCGCCGCCAATTTGCTCGTGATGGCAAGCAATTCCGAGCAATAATCAAGGTACCGGGTCAATTCGGAAGCCGTCAGATTCCGGGTCGGCGAGGAGGTGGTCGGGACGGCTGCGGAGAGCAAAAAGGCAGGGTCTTTGGTCAATTGGTGCATGTCCACGACGTGGGCGATGCTGCGCAGGCGGTGCAAAGAGCGCAGCGCCAGGTTGCGTTTGTAGCGAACTTCAAGCGTGGCAAAAAAGAAAATGGCAAGCCCCAAAAAAATCACTTCGTTGATGGCGCTCTCGGCGCCTTGCAGCAAATCCATCAGCCCGCTTTCACCCGCGGGAACCAGCCGGATGGTCATCACGACCAGCCAAACCGCCAGTCCAATCAACGCCGCAATGGCAAGCCCCGTCAGCACCCGCAATGCCCACAACGGTTTTTGCAGGCGCTCGACCAGCAGTACGATGGCGTCCGCCACCTGCCTCAACTCGTCCGCCACCTGCCCCAAACCGGAGCCGGGAAACCGCTCGCCGATGCGCTGGCGCAGTTTGGTCAGCGTGGAGAGGATGCGGTCGGGCTTAAGCTCGCTGTATTTGCCGGTGGGATAGTTTTGATGAAAAAAATACGCCATGATTTTTGTCATGTTTTAAATGTTGGCGACTGACGCAAAATGAAAAAAAATTCAACACTCCCGTTTCTTTTCCCGTTGAGCTTGAACAAAAAGCCGAAGATTGACTGCCTGAATTTTGATGGACGACACGTTGAATTTTTGTTTTTCATTCAAAATCTCTCTTTTATCTTTACACCACGTCAAAAACAATTGCTTTTCCAAATCTGAATTTTCAGTGAGTTTTCTGTCTGCGCAAGCATCGTCCTATTTCCAATCGCATTTCGGCTTTTCAGAGGACTCAACAGCGTACTTTTCAAAAAGGGTTATTTTTTAAGCCAATCCATTCAAATCTTCAACCACTACTATTAGGGTCTGTCGAGCCTTGCTTTCCCGTGACTTACAAGGTAGGTTAACCTAATTTTTTCACTATACCTAAACTTCACATCATGCCTAAGTTTATCCTCATTCTCACTTACGCCACCGGGCTGACTTTTGCCACGCAAAAGGCAACCGCACAATGGGACATCTACTCCAATTTATTTGGACAGATGGACACGACCTTGTTCAACCAGTATTTCGGAAATCTGGGTGAACTCGACGCCTCTTGGGGGGAACAATTGCCCTCCAACGACACCTTACTCGCAGGTTTTTTCAACCAATTGAACAACCCGTTTCCCGGCAGCTACCTGGATTCTTCCTTTCTGGGCGGCTTCTGGTCGGGCATTGACACCTTGACGGCACACCTGCCCGGCTTCGGGCTGACGAACAATGACCAAGACACTTTGCTGGGCGAATTGGACAACATCGGAGACATCTTCGGCGCCAACTTCGACTCGCTCGGCGGACTTTTCGGGCAGTATCAAAGCCACCTGCAATTCGACTCGTTTTGGGCGCCCGGCGTGTCTGTCGCTGGCTTTGACACCACTGTTATCCAACATTTCAACGTCCTGCAAGACACGCTCGACCTGTTCGCCGGAGGTAGTCAACTCAACCAGCCGGGTGGGTTCGCCAATTTGATAGACAAAGTTTTCAATGCAGTTTACTTCCCCGACCTGGAACTGGCTTTTGGCATCCAAAACGATGACCTCAAGTATTGGGCTTTGCCTTACAAAGCCCAGGCAAAGGTGCTGCGCTTAGGCTCCGTGCCTCGATTCGACAACACGGTCAATGAATGTCACGACGGCAACCATCCGCTCATGCGATTCCCGGTGGAAGCCCGTTGGCATGTTCAAGGAAGTTTTCTCGAGGAGGAAGTCCCGACCTTTCTCGGCGACAAAGGCGTCGGTCAAAAAGCGGGCGACAAAGGCATTGTTCCTTTGGTTTTAAGCGGGGATTTTGCCATGATGCTCACACCACAAATCGGCGTTTGGGGCAAAACCACCTTCCGGCTCATCACGAGCTTGGGAATGGAATTTGGAACATACGCACCGGCTCACCGTGACTATGACCTCCGCAATGCGAACAACGAAGGCTACGCCACTGGATATGGCCCGCAAGCGGGAGTTGGTTTTTCCATGGCCACCGGCGGTCTCGTGATTTACAGCCTGGGCACGGTGGCGCATGGCGACGTGTTGCGGTGCGCCTTGCCTTACAGGTACGACAGCCGGAAATTCGAGGTGGGAATGCGTTGTTTCAACGTCATCAATTGCCGCTATTCGACGGGCTTGGTTTCCTGGCAGGAAAATGACAACCGGCGGGCTAACATCGAAAATCAATTTACCATCGGCATCATTTTGAGCGAGTTGCATCATTGATGTGGCTGGCGGCAAAATATTAAGGGCTGCATTGGGTTCCAATGCAGCCCTTTTTTAGAAATCCACCAGCGTTACTCCATCTCCCCCTTCCTTCTCCTCCGGATGGTAGGCGCTCTTGATTTCCCGGTACTCCCGCAACTTGTGCCGAACCGCATTTCGCAGCGCCCCGGTGCCTTTTCCATGCACGATGCGCACCTGGCTGGAGCTGGTCATCAACGCCCTGTCCATGAAATCTTCCACCATTTTCAGCGCCTCCTCCGGCTTCACGCCTCGGATGTCGAGCTTGCCGTCGAAGCCTGCGTTCACGGCAACGGTGTCTGCCTGGACGCTTTTTGTGGATTGCAAATCGAGCGGCTCACGGGCTTGTTCGATGTCTCGCAGGTTGACGGTCATGCGGAGTTGCCCGACCTGGATGAAGGCTTTGTTTTTTGAAATGCTTTCCACCACGCCGTTGGTGCCGCTGTTGCGCATGCGCACGAAGTCGCCGGGGGCGAGTTCGCCCTTTTTTGCATCCTTCAATTTGGCGGCAGGCTCCTCGTAAATTTCTTCTTTAAAATCAACTCGTTTAAATTTAAGCTCTTTTGGAATAACATCTTCAAGTGGAGGAGCTGCTGGTTTAAGAATTTCTATTTTCGGCTCCTGCGGTTGAGGAATTTCAGC
>CAZHLB010000325.1:0-7570 GCA_964533005.1 uncultured Saprospiraceae bacterium | reverse complement strand
TCCATGACATCAACAATCATGTAATCATGTAATCATCAATCATTTAATCAAAAAACAACCTCCATTTGAAATGGAATAAACCATGAAAATCCTTCACACCTCCGACTGGCACCTCGGTCAAAAATTCGTCTCCCGTGAGCGAGAGGAGGAGCATCAGCTTGCCCTCGACTGGCTCGCCACGACCATTGCCGAGCAAGGCGTCGAAGCCCTCATCGTCGCTGGCGACGTGTTCGACATTGGCAATCCGCCACACCACGCCAGGGCGATGTACTATGGTTTTTTGCGAAAACTGCGCTTCACTGGATGCCGCCACATCGTCATCACTGGCGGCAACCACGACTCGCCGCAGATGCTCAACGCTCCCCGTGAATTGTTGCAACTGCTTGACATGCACGTAGTTGGCTGCGCCAGCGAAGACGTTTGCGACGAAATCATCGTGCTAAAAAACCAGGCAGGCGAGCCGGAATGCATCGTCGCAGCCGTGCCTTTTTTGCGAGACCAGGATTTACGCCGAGCCATCTCCGGCGAGACCGGGCAGGAGCGCATCGAACGAATCAAGGAGGGCATTTTCAAACATTACCAGGCGGCGGCGGAAGCGGTGGGAAAAGTCTGGCAACAACTTTCCGGCAAGAAAAAGAAACTGAACGTGCCTGTCATCGCCACCGGTCACCTGTACGCTTCGGGGGCGCTGGCGAGTGAAAAGCAAGAAAACATCTATCTCGGAAACCTCGAAAATATTCGGGCAGAGCAGTTCCAAGATGTGTTCGATTACGTTGCATTGGGGCATATCCACCGGGCGCAGGCGTTGGGCGGATTGGCGCACGTGCGCTATTCTGGCTCGTTGATTCCGCTCAGTTTTAGCGAGACGAAGGACGACAAAGTGGTGGTGCTGCTGGATTTTGATGGCAAGAAATTGAAGGAAATCAAGGAGTTGCCCGTGCCTGTTTTTCGCCGTTTGAAAACGATTGATGGTCGGCTGGCGGAAGTGCAGGAGCGGCTGGAAGCCTTCGACGACCGGCACAAAGAAGGATTGCCGCCCTGGGTCGAAACCATTGTCGAGTCGGACACGATTGTGCCAAACCTGCACGGTTTGCTACTCGATTTCACCAAAGACATGCACCTGGAATTGCTGCGAAGCAAGCTGAATTACACCCACCGCTCGCTGAATGAACAGGTGGAAGAAACGATAGAACTGGATGAATTGGAGCCGATGGAGGTCTTTCTCAAACGCTGCGAAAGCGCCGGGCGAGCGCCGGACGACATGGCAGAATTGGTGGAGACGTTTCGGGAATTGCTGGAATGGACGCCTGCGGAGAGCCTTTACCGAGAGCGAAAAAGTGCTTGAGCGCCGGAAAATTTCACAAAAAATTCTCCCGCCAAACCCCGCCGCTCCGCCGCCGCTGCTTAGTTTTCGCCAAAACAACCACCGATGGAAATAGCCATTGTCATTGGACTCCTCCTCCTCGCTGTTGCCCTTTTTGCCACTGAAAAAATTCCGGTGGACATAGTCACCGTTTTCCTGCTCATCGTGCTGGTTGTCAGCGGCATTCTCACCTCGAAAGAAGCTTTTGCGCCGTTTGCAAGCGATTTTATCGTGATGCTGGCGTCCATTTTTGTCATCACGTATGCCATAGAAACCTCCGGCGTGTTGGACTCTCTGGCGGACATAGTCAGCCGAAAAACGACCTCCGGCGACGGCAAACTCTCGCTTTGGACGATGCCTTTCACGGGCTTCATTTCCACCTTCATGAACAACACGACGGTGACCGCCCTGCTCATCCCGCCCCTGTTGAGCCTCGCCCGAAAATCACGCACCAGCCCGTCTAAAGTGCTGATGCCCATGGCTTTTGCAAGCATTGTCGGCGGCACTTGTTCGCTCATCGGCACCTCGACCAATATCGCCGTCAGCGGCTACCTGGCGAGGGAAGGCTATGTCCAACTGAGCATTTTCAGCATCACGCCCATCGGTTTGGTGCTGATGGCGCTCTTCATGGTGTACATGATTTTCATAGGTCGCCACCTGCTGCCCGACCGCCAATCCGACCAACTGACCGAGCGATACCAGGTGCGGGAATACATGAGCGAGGTGAAAATTTTGCCCGATTCCAACCTCATTGGCCAACGGGTGTACGATTCCAGCCTTGCCAGTTCGGGTTTTCGCATCCTCGGCATCATTCGGGAAAGCCACAAATTTTACCCGGGTCCCAACGCCGTTTTTTTTGCCGGCGACGTGGTGCTGGTGACTGGAAACATCAAGGATTTGCTGGCGGTGAAAGACAAAAACGGCATTGACATCCTGGCGGACGTGCTGGAAAAATTTTACAGCAACGACAACAAAGACCCGCTTCAACTGAGGGAAGTGCTCATCCCCGCCAATTCCACCCTGACGGGCAAGTCAGTCAAAAGCGCCGATTTTCGCAGGCGTTACGGCTTGGCGGTGGTCGCCATCAACCGGGCAAGCGAGACCCTGACCGACAAAATCGGCAGCATCGAGTTGCAAGTTGGCGACGTGCTGCTGGTGCAAGGCACTGCCGACCGCCTCGCCGATTTCCACGATGAGCACAACCTGATTTTGATGGGCGAGCACGAAGTCAACCCCAACCGGGTGCGCAAAGGCTGGCTTGCCATCGGCATTTTCCTGGTTGCGGTGGTGCTGAGTTCTTTCAAAATCATCCCCACCGACATTGCCTTTCTCGGCGCAGCCTTGAGCACGGTCGTGTTCCGAATCATCAAGCCCGGCGAGGTTTATGGCAATATTGACTGGCGGCTGCTGGTGCTAATCGGCGGCATGAGCGCCTTCGGAACGGCAATGAAAAACAGCGGTGCGGACGTGTTCATCTCCGACTTTTTCATTTCCATTTTCAAAGGTTTGGGTCCCGGCGGGATAATGCTTGGCTTCATGATTATCACCGTTTTGCTCACGCAACCGATGAGCAATGCGGCGGCGGCGCTGGTCGTGCTGCCGATTGCGTTGCAGAGCGCCGAGAGTTTGCAGGTGAACCCGGTGACGTTTGGCGTGGCAGTGATGCTATCGGCGTCGGTGTCGGTGATGACGCCTTTCGAGCCGAGTTGCATTTTGATTTACAGCCCGGGTAAGTACCGGTTTGCTGATTTTATGAGAGTGGGCGGGGGACTGACTTTGATTTTGGTGGTGGCGATTTACTTTTTGGTGCCGATGTTTTGGCCGCTTCAATAAGCCCAAAAGAGAGCGGTGTTTTTTGTGATTTTTTTGAAAAAAAATCACAAAAAACACCGCTCTTTGCTGCCTTATATTTCTCGGACGACTTTCTCTAAAACATTCATCGCCCGCTCAATTTCCCCCTCGTTCACACAAGCAAATCCCATCCTCGTCGCATTCCATTTTCGCTCGCTCGCCTTGTCGTAAATCAAGCCGTTGGAAATAACCAGCCCCTGCTTTCTCGCCCGTTCCGAAATCTCCGGCAGCGAGAGCGCCGGGTCGAATTGCGCCCAAACCGCCATGCCGCCATCCGGCTTTTTGAATTGCACCCGGTCGCCTAATTTTTCCTGAAAAAGCTGGCAAAACACGTCCCGCCGTTGCTTGTAAATTTTCAAAGCCTTCTTCATGTGGCGTTTGATTTCGCCTAAATAAAATAGCTCCGCCACCGTCTGTTCCAGCATGTAATCCCCCTGAACGTCAATGATTTGGCGTAGCCTGGCAACTTTGTCCATCAGGTTTTTGGGAGCGACCAGGAAGCCTACCCGCAGGAACGGCGCAAAGGTCTTGCTCATCGAGCCGACATAAACCACCATCCCGTCCGAGTCGGCGCTGGCAAGGGGCAGGAGCGGGCTGGTTTCGTACTGAAAATCAAAATCGTAGTCGTCCTCCAAAATGACGAAACCATACTTGGCGGACAGCGCCAGCAATTCCATGCGCCGGGCTGCGCAAAGCGTGACCGTCGTCGGAAAATGGTGGTGCGGCGTGACGTAGAGCAGGCGAATTCGCTCCCGTTTGCAAAGGTCTTCGACCGCATCGGTGCGGATGCCATGCCCGTCCACCGGCACCCGCAGGAGTTTTGCGCCGAAATGCGTGAAGGTACGATCGGCATAATAATAAGCAGGGTCGCCGGTTATCACCGCATCGCCGTCGGTGAGCAGCGCCATTGCCGCCAGGTAAATTGCCATCGAGCTACCCCGTGTGATGAAAATGTTTTTCGGCGTGGTTTGTAGCCCCCGGCTCTCGTTCAGGTATTCGCTCAGGCGCAGGCGCAGGTTGGGGTTGCCTTCCACTTCGTAGTAGCGCAAGTGGTGAATGTTGGTGCGGCGGGTGATGACGCCTTTGTACGTGCGACCGATGAGCGCAGTCGGCACCAGCCGCAGGTCGGGCCCATCGTGGAAACCGAGCAGCGAGGTGGGAGCGTAAGTTGGCTCGTGGACATTGTCGTAAGGCAAAACAGGGAAGCCCGTCTGTTCCATGCCGTCGCCGTTGCCGGAGCGGGCTTGCCGCAAGCCAGTCGGCAGCGCTTGCGCCTTTTTTTCCGGCAAAGTTCGATGCACAAAAGCGCCTTTCGAGGGGCAGACTTCAATCCAACCTTGCGCCTCCAATTCTTCGTAGGCAGCGACCACCGTTTTGCGATGCACTTCGAGCATTCCCGACATGATGCGGGTGCCCGGCAGCCTTGCGCCGGGCTGCACCCTGCCTTGTTTGACCTCCCGAATGACGGCGTTGGCAATCTGCAAATACACCGGCGTCGAGCACGGCGACTGAATTTGAATGACTGATTTCCACGGAAACATATTGAGGTATGAGGTATGAGGTATGAGGTATGAAGGGGGACGAAAAATCCACCTCTCATTCCTCATGCTTCATCCCTTTCTGGACTACTTGATGGATAAAAACTGGCTGCCAAAGGTAGTCCGTTTCGGATTAAATTTGTACCACTCAAAAGCAAGCTTGCCAATTATTTCTCCCCCTGAAATCACGCTTGGATAATTCAGGAAAAAACTACTGCTAATCACTTTTTAAAATCACCCGACTTATGAAAGCTGGACGCTCTTTTGCGCACGTTCCCGCCTGGCGGGACTTTGCCGTTGCCTTGCATTTTGACAAGGTTTTGCTCGCTTCTTTCCTGTTGGTTTTGAAGCCATTTTCACCTGTTTGCCAGGCGGATGGCTCGCCAATTTCCCTCCCTTTCTGGCTGGTCGCCAACACCATTTTCGTGGAAGCCACCGTCGAGGGTCGCAAAGGAAATTTCATCCTCGACACCGGCTCGCCGGAGCTGATTTTGAACTGCAACCATTTTGGAACAACTGCCCTCCCAGGCGAGGTAGGCGTTCTGGATTTGCACGGAAAAAAATTGGCTTCGCCGGAAATCCAGATTGGCGGCGTGTTGCTGGCGGGCACTTTTATCCCGGTGGAAACGGCGCTGGCGCTGGATTTATCTTTCCTCGAAAGGGTCAAAAAGACAGAAGTGACGGGTATCCTCGGCGCTGCCGTTTTCCAGGATTTCGAGCTGCTTTTTGATTTCGCCAACGGCGAAATCTGGCTGTTTGAATTGGGCAAAAATGGCTGCGCAATTGGCGCTATCGTTCGCCCTGCGCCGGCTGATTCGCTGGCATTTAAAATGAGTAGCCACCTTCCCTACGTCGAAGGAGAATTTGACGGGAAGCCGCTGCGCCTGGGCATTGACTCTGGCGCCGAGGTCAATATTTTGGACAAAGACGTGCTGAGAAACAAGACCATTTATTTCACCGCAACCGGCAGGCTGAATTTGGGCGGCGTCGCCAGCGTGAAGGAAAAACAGCCCTTCGGGCAGATTGACCGGGTTTGCATCGGCGAGCAGGAAATGCCTGATTTTGAGGCGGTTCTGACCGATTTGAAGCATATCAACGAAGGGCTGGACGTCAACCTGCATGGCATCCTCGGCTTCAATTTTCTCAGGCAGCAAAAGATGGCGGTGAATTACCGGCGGCAAAAGCTGTATTTCTGGCAGGCGGAAACGGTCAAATTTCAGGAGGTGGCAACGTTGCCGATGCCGCAGTTGGAGAATTACTAACCGTGTCGCCAAACTCCAGTTTGGCGATGTGCGCCTCCGCCAAACTGGAGTTTGGCGGCACGGGAACCGGACTACTCCTTTTGCAATAACCGGACGAAAAAGATAGTCCGATTTTCCCCTCTATTTGTTTCACCAAGCCAGACTTCATACGACATCTTTTCATACTCAATCATTTTCTTCAGTTTGGATTCCGGGGGCGTTTTGCCCCGGAATTTTTTCAAGCCAGAGCACCTTTCCGAAAGTTTCAAACTTTCGGAAAGGTTGGTCAAAACCACCAGCCATGCACATCGAATACCAACTTGAAAACGACCTCTCCGCCGCCGAATTCACCGCCTTGCTGCACGCCTCCACCCTGGCAGAACGACGCCCCGCCACCGAACCTGACCGCATCGAAGCAATGCTGAAAAACGCCAATCTCATCGTCACCGCCCGTTTGGCGGGAAAGCTGGTCGGCGTGGCTCGTTCCCTGAGTGATTTTGCCTTTTGCACCTACCTCTCCGACCTGGCGGTGGACGTTGATTTTCAGCACAAAGGCATCGGCAAAGAACTCATCCGGCGCACCTGGGAAGCTGCGCCGCTGGCGAAATTGATTCTCCTTTCTGCTCCGGCAGTGACCACATATTATCCGAAAATCGGCATGGAGCGCCACCCGTTTGCCTTCATTTTGGACAATGCAAAAAACTTGAAATAGTGATGATTGCTAATTGGTGATTGCTAATTGTTGTTGGACGTCCCAACAACAATTAGCAATCACCAATTAGCAATTTTTTGACATGAATTTCCAACTGACACATTCCATCGAAATCCTCGAACGCACCCCCGCCGTGCTCACCGCCTGGCTCGAAGGGTTGTCTGGCGAGTGGATTTTTCAAAACGAAGGCGGCGACACTTGGAGCCCTTTCGACGTGGTCGGCCACCTGATTCACGGCGAAAAAACGGACTGGATTCCCCGCCTCAAAATCATCCTCGAGCACGGCGACGCCAAGCCATTCGAGCCATACGACCGCTTCGCCCAATTCGAAGAAAGCAAAGGCAAAACCCTTTCGCAGCTCTTGCAAGAGTTTACCCGGCTGAGAAATTTGAATTTGGAAATCCTGAAAAACACGCCTTTGTCAGAAGCTGACCTCGACCGAAAAGGCAGGCATCCTGCGCTCGGCGAGGTCACGCTTCGCCAATTGCTGGCGACTTGGACGGTGCATGATTTGACGCATATCTATCAGATTTCGAGGGTTTTGGCGAGGCAGTATGAGGGAGAGGTGGGAGTGTGGAAGGCTTATTTGGGCGTCTTGAAAACCGAATCATGAGCCATTCCGAATTTTTGCCTGCCACACTTTGTCGCTCTGAGTCGCCTTTGTCATCCTCGGAGAGGAACCGTTCCGCCCCACGCACGTCGTCTGCAAGTCGCTTTTGTCATCCTCGGAGAGGAACCGTTCCGCCCCACGCACGTCGTCCGCACGTCGCTTTTGTCATCCTCGAAGAGGAACTGTTCCGTCCCACACACGTCGCTTTTGTCATCCTCGGAGAGGAACCGTTCCGCCCCACGCACGTCGTCCGCA
>CAZHLB010000324.1:0-7575 GCA_964533005.1 uncultured Saprospiraceae bacterium | reverse complement strand
GTTTTCAGGGAAAATTTTGAAAAAATTTTCCCTGAAAACCACCTCTCTCCAGAAGCCTTTTTTTTTGCGGCGGCGAATTTCACAAAAATTAGAAACCGACATGCCAAACATCGTCTTTCTCGACGGCTTCACCACCAACCCCGGCGACCTTTCCTGGCAGCCGCTCGGCTCGCTTGGCAATTTGAAAATTTTTGACCGAACGCCTGCCGAACTGACCGTCGAAAGGGCTGCCGAAGCGGAAATCATTTTGACCAACAAAGTTGTACTCGACCAGCAGGTGCTGGAAAAATTGCCCCGCCTGCAACTCATCTGCGTCGCTGCCACCGGCTACAATATTATAGATGTGTCAACCGCCCGGCAGCGAGGCGTCGTGGTTTGCAATGCCAGAGGCTACGCAGCCAATTCGGTGGCACAGCACGTCTTTGCGCTTTTGTTGGAATTGACCAACCGGGTCGCTGCGCACGATGAAAATGTGCGGCAAGGCGGCTGGACAGGGTCGGCGGATTGGAGCTACACCCTCTCCCCTACCCTTGAATTGGCAGGCAAAACCTTCGGCATTTACGGCTTCGGTCAAATCGGGCAAAAAGTGGCGGAAATCGCTCAGGCATTCGGCATGAAAATCCTCGCCTGCCACAAGCACCCGGAGCGAGACGCCCGACCCGGCGTCGAGTTTGTTTCGTTTGAAAAGATGATGCAGGAAAGCGACGTGGTGAGCCTTCATGCACCCTTGACTGCTGAAAATCAAGGCATTGTCAATTTAAAAACGCTTTCGTTGATGAAGCCTACGGCTTTTTTTATCAATACTGGCAGAGGCGGTTTGGTCGTGGAAGATGATTTGAAGCAGGCTTTGGAGAGCGGCATGATTGCAGGCGCAGGTTTGGACGTGCTTTCGCAGGAGCCGCCCCGCTCCGGCAATGTTTTGATTGGCGCTAAAAACTGCATCGTCACGCCGCACAATGCCTGGGCGACGAAGGAATCACGGGCGAGATTGATTGAAGAATGCGTGAAAAACGTGGAGGCGTTTTTGGCGGATAAGCCGAGAAATCAAGTGGAATAACCTTTCCGAAAGTTTGAAACTTTCGGAAAGGTGCGCTCCACGAAAATGAAAAAGCCCCGTTCAAAAATTTCCTGCGGAAATTTTTGAACGGGGCTTTTTCATTTTCAAGGAGTTTCTTTTCAAGCGCCAAGCGACGGAATCCTCAAAACCTGACCCGGGTAAATCTTATCCGGGTCTTTCAGCATCGGCTTGTTCGCCTCGAAAATCACCATGTACTTGTTCGACGTACCATAGTGATGCTTCGAGATTTTGGAGAGGTTGTCACCGCTAACTACCGTGTAAAAAGTAGCTTCCGGCTCAGGCGCAGGCTGCGGAGCGACGGTCATTTGGTCGTCCACCGTAGCGATGCCGGCGACGTTGCCGACGGCGAGAATGATTTTCTCTTTTTCTGCCTGGTTGGCAGCCGTGCCGGAAATCGTGGCTTTGTCGTCCTCGACCGAAATACGGAGGTTTTCAACTTTCAAACCCAAGCCGATGACGTGGTTGGTTAGGCGCATTTCGAGTTGCGCTTCGGCAAGTTCTTCCATGGCGCTGTCCTGTGCGGGAGCAGCGGCTTTCGTGGCAGGAGCGGCTGGCTTCGCATCTTTTTTAGCGCCTCCAACCAGCGCCATTCCTGCATTTTTTAAGAAGGAAAATAGACCCATTGACAATTGATTTTAGTGGTTGACGGCTCTCCAATTTTCAGGTGAAACTTGAAAAGAGCCAGATTTTCATTGTTGACCGGCAAATGTAAATAAATGGGAAAGGTGTCAAAATGAACTTAGTGTTTCGAGTGCAAGGAGCAGTCTTTGTGTTTACCTGATTGGAACGTTGGGACGAGGCAAGCGGAATTGGTCACGGCAGGAAACTCAAATTTTTTCGAGGCATTTTTTGGCGTTCGATGCTCCATTTTCAGCTGCTTTCTACCTCCCTGAAACAAAGAAAACCGAAGTCAGTAAAACGGTTATATTTGCCCCGCTTTTTTCGGGAGGGCTTGTAAAATCAGGCATTTCGCTACGCAACGTCTTGATTTTTAGGCCTCAATACAGATTTTTTCACCAATAGAATATCGCTTGTCATGCAAGGAAAAGGTATCGTAAAGTTCTTCCTGATTGCTTTGGGGATTGTGTCGCTCATTCAGTTCATTTTCCTCTTGCCTACCAGGAGTGTGGAGAACAAGGCAGAGCGTTTTGCTGAGAGCAAATGCGGCGGAGCATCCACGCCTGAAAACCACGTGTGTTTCAAAGCGGCGAAAGCTGCTTATCTCGACTCGATTTCTTCCGTCCCTGTTTTTTCAATTCCACTCATCAAGTCTTATACCTACCAAGACTTGAAGGCTACGCAACTCAATTTCGGTCTCGACCTCAAGGGCGGCATGAGCGTGTTGATGCAGGTGGATTTGAGAGACTTAATCCGGGAATTAGCTGACAATAAAAACGACCCTGCCCTGGACAAAGCCTTGAATCAGGCGATTGAAAAACAAAAAACTTCTCAGTCGGACTTCCTCACGCTGTTTGCGGATACCTGGAAAGAAACTGCGCCAGACCGTCAGTTGAACAGCCTTTTCAAGCGCAACGAAACGCTGAAAGACCAAATCAACGCAGGCACCGGCGATGCCGAAGTGGTGCAGGTGCTGCGCACGCAAGCCGACCAAACTTTCGACCGCACCTACGAATTGTTGAAGCAGCGCATTGACAAGCTCGGCGTGGTCGGTCCCAACGTTTCGCCCGACAAAGCCCGCCAGTTGATTTTGGTGGAACTGCCTGGCGTGGACAACCCTAAGCGGGCTCGGACTTACCTGCAAGCTGCCGCAAAATTGGAGTTCTGGAACGTCTATCGTGTTTCCGATAACGGCATCCTGACGGCTTTCCAGCAAGCCAACGAGAAACTGAAGAAGATTCAAAGCGGCGAGGTCACGGAAACCAAACCCGTCGAAACGGATACGACTGCCACCGTTACGTCTGACACGACAAATTCTGACTCTGGAATCGTTGCTCAAACGACACCTCCCGACACGACTAAGCCAGCTACCCCTCAAGCCGACACCTCGGTTGCAGGGCTGAACCAGGGTCCGTTGTTCGATATTTTCAGCCCGAACACGACGGGTCAATGGGGTTTGGCTGCTATGGGCACGGCAGAAAAAAACAAGCGCAAAGCTGTTTTGGACATGCTGAACCGCCCCGGTGTCAAGGATATTTTCCCAAGTGACATTATGTTTTTGTGGTCGAGAAACCCTGAAACCGACCCGAACAACAAAGATGACCAGGGCAACAACTACGTCCTTTACGCCATCAAAAAAGAACCGGGCGGCAAACAAACCGCCCCGCTCGAAGGGGACAGGGTGGTTGAAGCTTATGCCAGCCCAGACCCGAACACGGGCGAGCTGACCATCAGCCTGAGCATGGACCAGGAAGGCGCTCGCACTTGGGGCGCTATGACAGAAAAAGCTTTCAACGACCAAAACCGACAGATTGCCATCGTGCTCGACAGCACGGTCGTTTCCGCACCGGCGGTGCAAAACCCGATTCGGGACGGCAGGTCTGCCATCACCGGCAGCTTCACGGTGCAAGAGGCGCAAGACCTCGCCAACATCCTCGAAATAGGCAAGCTGCCTGCACGAACGCAGATTTTGCAAGAGTCTATCGTGGGTCCGTCGCTGGGTCAGGAGAACATCAATACCAGCTTGAATGCGCTATTAGGCGGCTTCCTGCTCGTGTTGGCGTTCATGGTTTTTTACTACGGCGGCGCAGGCATCGCCTCGATTGTGGTGCTTTTCCTCAACATCATTTTCCTGCTTGGTGCAGTGGCTTCTTTCGGTACGGTTCTCACGCTGCCGGGCATCGCCGGTATCGTTTTGACCATCGGTATGGCAGTGGACGCCAACGTAATTATTTTCGAGCGGGTCAAAGAGGAACTTCGAGCCGGGAAGTCGCTGACGACGGCAATCAAGGAAGGCTACCGGCATTCGTATTCAGCCATCATTGACGGTCAGGTGACGACGCTTTTGGTTGGTTTCGTGCTGCTGGTTTTTGGTTTGGGTCCCATCAAAGGCTTCGCCGTCGTGTTGGTCACGGGTATTTTGACTTCGCTTTTCACTGCCGTTTTGGTCAGTCGCCTGATGATTGACTGGTGGGTTGGCAAAGGCAAAGAGATTACTTTCTGGCGTGGCGCTACCAAAAACACCCTTGCTCACTTGCAGGTGGATTGGATGAGCAAGCGGAAAAAATTCTACGCCGTTTCCATCGCCATCACGATTTTGGGCATCGTCAGCTTCTTCGTGCGTGGCTTCGACCTCGGCGTGGATTTCCGGGGCGGCTACTCAGTCAATGTGCAATTTGAAGGCACTTCGCCTACTGCCGAAGAACTTCGGAATGCTCTGACTGCGCCTTTGGAAAAGACGCCCGTCGTCAAGGCAGTGGACATTACCAACACGTTCAACATCACGACAGATTACCTCGTGAACGACCAGGGTGAAGACGCTCCCGACCGGGTGCTGGCGAAACTGCACGAAGGTCTGGGCAGCATGGCAGGCGGCGTTTCGATTGAAGAATTCAAAGACCCGGATGGCTCGAAGACCCACGTGACTTCGATGAGCAAAGTCGTTTCTTCCGTCGCCGACGACTTGCGGCGCAGCGCCTGGAAAGCGGTCGTTTTTGGTCTGCTGGCGATTTTCCTCTACATTTTGGTTCGCTTTAGCAGGTGGCAATACAGCTTGGGCGCAGTGGTGGCAACGGTTCACGACTCGCTCGTGGTCGTTTCGATTTTCTCGCTGCTGCACGGCATCCTGCCTTTCCCGATGGAAGTTGACCAGGCATTCGTCGCCGCCATTTTGACCATCATCGGCTACTCGGTCAACGACACGGTGATTGTCTATGACCGTATCCGGGAATACTTCAGCTTGCATCCCGACAAGAGCAAAAACGAGGTCATCAATATGGCAATCAACAGCACGATGAGCCGGACGCTTTTCACCTCGATGACTACCTTGTTCACGGTGCTGGTGCTGTTTATTTTTGGCAGCGGTAGCATCAAAGGTTTTGCCTTTGCGATTGTGATTGGCATCATCGTCGGCACTTATTCCTCAATTTTTATCGCTTCGCCGGTGATGGCTGACTTGTCGAAATCGGACGAAGACGTTCGCATCACGAAGAAACCTGCGAAGGAAGAGAAGAAGAAGTCCTTCACGCATCACGGCGAGAAGGCTGCGAAATAGGGATTGGGAGACAACCAATTCTCGTAAAAACTTAAAATTGCGCTCTCTGTCTTTGAAGATGGGAGCGCAATTTTTTTTAAAACTACATGAGCTATGGCAAGAGACACAATTCATCACGTAGTGCGGAAGGCTTTGGAAAAGGAAGGCTGGAAAATCACGGCAGACCCATACGTTCTAAGAATTTCCGGCGGTTGGTTTTACATGGATTTAGCGGCGGAAAATGTGGTTGCGGCGGAACGAAATGGAGAAAAAATTGCCGTTGAAATCAAGAGCTTAAAAGGCAAATCCATATTTTATGCCTTTTACCCGGCATTGGGGAAATACTTACTGTATCGTGATGCCTTGACTGAACAAGGAGTGAAACGAGAACTGTATCTTGCCACCATTTCCGATGCCTGGGAAAAATTGCAACTGAATGAGTTCCTGAAAAATCGCATCAATCAATATCAAATGAAGTTTTTGGTTGTTGATGAAGAAGAAAAAATCATCGTGAAATGGACAAAATAGCAACCTATCGCAGCATCTTAAAAAAGGAATTTCAGCGGCTTGCTGCCTTGGAGTTCATTGACCAGCCAGGTCTGAAACACCACTTGGTCATCAATTCGGACGAAGCTGATTTTATTTTATTGGTGACTGGTTGGGATAGAGGTGAAGATTACGAGTATGGCGTGGTTTATCACGTCGAGATAAAGGATGGCAAAGTCTGGATTCACGAAGACAACACCGACTACGCCATCGGCGACCGCCTCGAAGAATTAGGCATTCCCCCCGAAGACATCATCTGCGTTTACATGGAACCCGACGCCGTCGAAAAAGCCATGCAAGCAGCCTGAGACAAATTTTTCTTCCGGGGATATGTTAAACAAGAATGCCTTGCGGAAAGCCTGTTTTCTGCAAGGCATTGTTGTTTTGGCAAGATTGTTGGGCGCTGACAGGCAGTAAGTTTTGGTTAAAAATTGTAAGATTTGTCAAGCGCCCGAAGGAAACTTCGGGCTATTTTTTTTCCAGCCGTTCCTGAACATTCAGCCCATTTCTTACCTCTTGGCTGAGACATTTACCGCTCTCCTGACGCCCGCCTTTTTTCTCATCATCCCTTCACAAAATCTTTAATTGCCATGAAAAACATCCTGCTTGCCACCGCTTGCGCTTGCTGCATTTGCCTGCTTGCTGCCTGCAACAAAAACGACGACAAAACCACCCTGGTCAATACCCGCCTGACGGATGACCCTTGTCAATGCCAGCAAGTCAACCTCGAAATCGAGGAAATCCAGGTCAAACTTTCCGACGACACGACCGACTGGATTGCCCTGAACACCAACGATGGCATTTACGACCTGCTGCTGTACCAAAATGGCGTGGACACGCTGCTCGCCACTGGCTTCGTGCCGGTTGATTTGCAACTGAAAGAAGTGCGGTTCATTCTCGGCGATGAAAACACGGTCATGGTGGACAGCACGATTTATCCGCTGGAAACGCCGAGTGCACAATCTTCCGGTTTGAAAGTCAAGATTGACAAGGACTTGGATTTTGACGTGAACACTTTCGTGCTGGACTTCGATGCCGGGGAATCGGTGAAGGAGCAAAATGGAAAGTACAAGCTGGAGCCGGTTATCAAACTGAAATAACTTTTGAGTTGATAAGGGTTGATAAAGGTTAATGAGGTTGATGCCAACTCCATCAATCTTTATCAACCTTCATCTCGTACGGTTTTTTCAAGCCAAGGCTGTTGAACTGCTTTTCATGGTTGCCCACAAGTTTTTTACCTTCGCCGCCCATGAAGTTGATGCTCCACAAATTGCTCGTTTTTACAGCCTTTGGCTTACTGTTGGCGCATAACCTCATTCCGCACCACCATCACCATGACAGAACGGGTAGCGAGTTGGAGCATCTTCACCATGAAAGTGACGACCACCACCACCACCACCTGCCGCTCGCTTTTTTCCACGTTGACGAGACTTATCTTTTTCAATCTTTCAAGCTAAAATTTTCGCCACACCCGGCGATTGCGGCAATCATTCCTACCATTCCGGTTTTTGAAAAAATCGTTGAAACCAAAGCCTCCGGTTTCATTTCCAACCCAAGTGGGCATCCGCCGCTGCCGCCATTTTTATCCAGCTTTTCCTTCCGGGGACCTCCTGCCGTTTAAATCAACCTTTCTTTCCAGCCACTTCTGCATCTCGCAGCAAGCTGGCTTCCGCATTGCATTTGCGCTTTTCGCAAAGCGCAGGCATCATCATTTTCAAGGCTAAGATTTCCAGTTGATGAGTGTCCATCGGTAGCACAGCCTTCAGGCTGTTTTGGGGTGCGGCGTTCACGCCGCCTGCGT
>CAZHLB010000323.1:6819-7577 GCA_964533005.1 uncultured Saprospiraceae bacterium | reverse complement strand
CACTTTTTTAGGAGAACCTCTTTGTCAACCGACAAATGAAACATCCCATTTTTTTCCAAAAAATTTTTCAAAAAACACCGCTCTCTGAATTGAATTTTCAGATGTCCACCAAGCCTCTCATTTTTTTCAAACAATCATGTTTTCGCTTTCGGAAAGCTTCTTCCGAAGGGATGCTCAGGTTTTTGATAATGTCCTTTGAAGGCAGTTCGTCGAGGAAAACCAGGGTCAGAAAATCCCGGCATTTTTCGCCGATTTGGTTGAGCAGGTTTTTGACGAGGGCAGCGTTGTGCCTTTGTTCGTCCTCTTCCTCGAAGGGGTTGAGGGGGACTTCGGGGAGGTCGGCAGGAAAACTCAGGTGGCTGCTTCCCGACCGGCGGCACAAGTTTTTGCCGATGCCGAACAGGTAAGTTTGCAGGCTGCTGCGAAGCGGCGTCGCTAGTTTTTCCCCGGTGACGTTGCGGTGCAGGATGATGATGGAATCCTGGTACAGTTCAAAAGCCTGATCTCGCTGCACCCTGCCGTATTTCATCACGAAGAGCAGAAATGCTTCCAGGTTGTCGTCGAAAAAGGACTTCCAAGCAGGGTGGCTGCCTGTTTTCAGCACGTTCAGCCGTTCGTCGTCTTGCCGGTATTTGCTCATTTATCGTTGCAATTGAGTGGGCGTTACAAATTTGGCTGGCAAAATTGGGGAAAAAAAGCGGGCGGCTTTCGAGTGCAAGCCCCCCGCGTAAGGGTAATTTTTGTTTAAAGTTTAAAAA
>CAZHLB010000323.1:0-6809 GCA_964533005.1 uncultured Saprospiraceae bacterium | reverse complement strand
GAGGTTCTTTTTGCGCTTAAAATTTTTGTGGGTCAAATTTGTGTAAAAATAGCGTGCGGCTTGCTCGTGCAAGCCGCCCGCTTAAGGTGAATTTTGGTTTCAGGTTTCAAAGGTTTCAGGTTTCAGAGGTTTTAGGTTTCACGAAGTACATGGAACGTTGAAATCTGAAACCTTTGAAACCTGAAACCGCTAAAAATTCCGCATCAGTTCATTCGCCTGCGCCGCATTGTAGCCGCCGGATTCCACAAATTTTTCCAGGTCGGCTCTGGCAGATTCTTCCTCGCCCACTTTGATTTTGGCAAGAATGGCATACCAACCGGCTTTCCTGGCATACAAACTTGGCGAATTTTTCACCACTTCGAAATGCGGCAGCGCCTGGTCGCACTGACCCAATTCCATGTGAGCCATGCCTGCAAAAAAGTGGGCGGCGTCGTTGCCCGGTTCTGCTTGCAAGGCATTGTCGAAGAACGGCAGGCTTTCGGCAAAACGGTGGTCGGCGTAGCGAACGAGGGCTTGGCGGAAGTAAGTATTTAGCTCCGTCCCTGACTGCGTATCACGCTGGTTGAGGGAAATGTCGTTTTCGTAAGGCTGGTAAAAACTGGCGTAGAGCTGTTCGCTGGAAGGCGTTTGCACCCAATTTTTCCAACCCAGCCAGCCAAAAAGCAAAATCGCAGCGGCAGCGGCAAGCCGGACGGCAACGCTGCGGGGCGTCAATTGGCGGATTTTGGCTTCCTGAGTAGGCAAGCCTGCTTGTTTCTTAAAATCGGTAAAGGATACGGGAACGAGTTTGGCGACAGGATTTTCCTGAAAACCTTCGAGCGCATCGGAGCAGAGCGGGCAATCCGTCAGGTGCGTTTCGACACGGCGGCACTCCCCGGCGGGGGATGCGCCTTGCAAGTAGTTTTGTAGCTCCTCCGTTGTCAGGCAATCGGAGGGTCGGAAGATTTCATTGTGTAGGGCACTTTTCATCGGAGTTGTTTTTGGCAGTTAAGCAATATGTTTCTTCATTTCGTCCTCTAACATGATTCTCAGGTTTCGCTTGCCGTTTTGCAGATAGCTTTTCACTTGCTTTTCGGTGTAACCAGTGTCGTCGCAGATTTCCTTGTAACTTTTGTCTTCGTAGAAAAACAGGCGGATGCAAGTTTGCTGTTCCTGCCCCAGTTGCTGCACCGCTTTTTGTATGGCGGACTCTAAGGCAGGGGCGCTGTTGGTCAGAGTTTTCAGCCCCTCGTTTTCCATAAAACGAGCTTCGATATCTGTCAACTGGTATTCCGCCATTTTCATGGACTCCGACTTGCGCTGGCGCAACTTGGCGAGCGACTCGTTCCGGGAGACGGTGTACAGGTAACTTTTAAAGGATTGAATATTGGCGGTGGGCAACTTGAGGTACAAAATTCGGAAAACTTCGGAGACCACGTCCCGGCTGTCGTCCTCATTTTTCATCATTTTCATGCAAACGCCGAAGGCGAGGTGACTGTAGCGCCGGTACAATTCCTCAAAGTACGCCTCTTTGTTAGTCCTTGCGAACCGGGCTACTAATTCATCGTCCGGCAACTTTTGGACTGGCTCGATATTTAAAAAACGAATTGTCATTCAAACGGTATGCTTTGAAACTTCCCTGTTGACTTTCGGGGGTAAAGGTAAAAAAGTTGGCTGTTGGCAATCTTTGCGATGCTTTAAAAGCTGGGAGGTGTGAAATGGCTGGTTTTGAATGAGCAACTAGCAAAGAGTTGCCCGGGTATTTCAAGAAGGCTGCCAACTTGAACAAGCCGGATGAATTTTGCCCACGTGCGGAAGTTTATCAAGACGGATGGCGGCTATTTGGTGATGGCGGATGGAGCAAAAGTGCCAGTAGCAGTGAGGAGAAAGGCAGTAGTTTTGGAACGGATTGAGTGATGACTTCCATCGCAACCTAAGTTTGAAGGACTGCGTATCCCTATATTTTAAAATCATGAAAAATGAATGAAATCGAAAAACTCAGAGGAGCGGCTAATCAATTGAAATACCCGGCAGGAATTATGAGAAACGTTGGCCATGATATTAATGGATTAGGTTTTTTTCCGGGTGCAAATGGAACATTCGATAATTCCACCATTATCTCAAATAAACCAATTATGATATTGGGTCAAGACCAAGATAATGAAAAAGGGTTTGCGAAAAGCTGCAAAGTGGGGAATGAGAGTTACTCACCGACTTGGACAAATTTAAGAGCATTGCTTGAGAAAGCTCACATCAATGAGGCAGAATGTTTTTTTACGAATTGCATCATGGGTATCAGGTTAAAAACAACTAAAAACACTGGTAAATCACCTGCCCATGGATATCCAGATTTTTTGAAAGAATGCCTCGTAATTCTTGAAGAACAAATCAGAATCCAAAAGCCCAAACTGATAATTTCATTGGGAAGAATACCAGCTAAATTATTGAGTGTAATTTCAAAAGACCTTCTTCTAAAGTTTATTGCCATTGATGAATTTAAAGAAATAGACCAGTGGGATTTTGCAGTAAATAGAGGGATTGAATTCGACAATATACCCGCTTTCAAAACGAATATGGTGGTGCTATATCATCCAAGTTTTAGGGCTCTAAATATTATTAAACGGCAGAGAATTGCGCATTCTTCAGGCATAGACCCTGAAGTCGAAATGCTTCGGGAAATTTTAAAAAATTAAAAAGTCCCGGCAACGCCAAAGCGCCACCGAGACCCAACTTGCTAGTTTTTTGAAGCTCAATCTTTCTTCTCCTCATTCTTTTTCGATTGCTGCCAAAACCCTCCCAACATGCTCGCATCCGCCCCCGTCGGCAGCACGGCGATGTCTACCTTCGAAGCTAACTCTCTGTTTATCAGAAAAGAAGCGAAGTTTGGGTTGTTCTGCACCACCGATGCCAGTTCCAGTTGGCTTTCCAGGTCAGACTTTTTCTCTTTGCGTTTTTTATCAACGTCGAGTTCGTCCAAATCCCGGCGCTTTTGCACGTCAAGGTTTTTCAGGTCGGCGAGGCGTTCGGTTTCGGCTTTGTTCAGGAGGCGGACGCTATCGGCTTGGGCTTGGGCGTATTTGCGGGTCATTTGAGAGGCGGTTTCCGCACGGGCAAGCTCGCTGTTGCGGCGGGCAAGCTCGGTTTTGGCTTGAATGTTAGCCAGTTTGGCGTCGGCTTCCGCCTCTGCGATGGCGACCTGGGCGTCGGCGTCGGCTTTCTTTTTCGAGGCGATGGCTTGCTCCAAATCCACCTCATTTTGGTTGCGGATGCCCTCGATGTGCTGGCGTTTCATGCCCACCGCTTCCATCGCCGCCGTGTAACTTTCCGGGAAACCCAGGCGGCTGATGGCAACCTCTTTGACCGTGATGCCTTTCTCGCCAAGCTTGGAGCGGAGAACGTTTTTCACGTCTGCCAAAAACAACTCCCGCTGCCCGGCAAAGACGCTGTCCACGCTGGCAAACCGGTAGGCGACCGTGCCGGAAAGCTCCATCGCACGAGGGTAAAGCACCAGGCGGCTGAAGCTGTCCACGTTGGGAAATTGGGTGAAAAACGTGTTCGGGTCTTCGATTTTCCAGCGGAGAAAAACATCTAAGTTGAGCGGCACCCCGTCGCCGAGGCGGATGCCCGTCAGGGTGGTTTTATACACGTGGTCTTTTTGCCGGAACGGCGAGTTGGTGTTGCAGGCGGCGAGCGCCAGCGTCAGGACGAAGAGAATGACAATCTCTGGAGTGAATCGTACTTTCATGCTGCTTAATTTTTAATGGTGATCGATTAGAATTTTCACCAAAAATGAAGCAGCCAGCCATCGCCGGGCAGGGCATTCGAGCAAGCGTCGGGAATGGTTGAGCAAGCGTTTTTTTCGACCCTGATTTCGCTGATTTGACTGAGCTACACTGATTTATTTCAGTGAAAATCAGTCAATTCAGCGAAATCAGTGTCAAGCCGTACTTTTGGCGAATGATGAGAAAGTGGCTGCCGCAAAAAATTTCCAACGTCTCCCTGCCTGAACTTTTCGCCGGGGCGAAAAAAGGCGTGAACAAGCTCTTGCCTGCGCCTTCCGCCACGATTGACCTGCCGCAGTTGCCCATTCCACGCACTCCATTCGACCGCTACCGCCTTCGGAAATTGCTGCGAAAACTGAACCTCCGGTCGGTCTATGGCAGGTCGGTGCTGGAAGTCGGCTGCGGCGTCGGCGACCTTTTGCTGGAAATTGCAAAGTATCAGCCCAAGGAAATCTACGGCGTCGAGCGAAAGCAGGAAAACGTCAACTATGCTCGAAAAGCATTGAAAGCGGCAAAGGTGGAAGCCCACCTGATAGCTCTAAACAGCTACAAATTCCTGCACTTTCCAGACAAGTCCTTCGACTATGTTTTTGTGATGCACGAGTTCGATGCGCTGTCAAATGACAGGCTGGTGGAAGACATCGTCCGTGAAATCAGCAGGGTCTCCCGGCAGTGGATTGTGCTGGTGGAGGAGACGGCTGAACAATATACCCAACGCTCCGACAAGACCCTCCGAACAGCGCAGTTTTACAAGGATTTACTGCTGACCCAGCGGCTGCCTCACAAAAAAGAAGGGTATCAAAAAAAAAGAGACCACGAAAATCAGCACGACCAGAAAAGGCAAGGAAACTGGCAAGAACGAAACAGGGGAGAAGGCAAACAAGCAGGACACAACCAGCGGCAATGGCAAAACAAGCACACTGGCGGCGGCAAACCTTGGCAATCAAAACCTTCGGAAAATCAAGAGGTAGAATTCAAAGAAGAGCACCGCTTCCATCTGCGCAAAGCTGAATTTTTGGATGTGGCGGCGAGCCGCTACATTTTCACCGGCAGGAGCAATCCCTGGCATTGGATTCGGTGGTTTTTCAGCCCGTTGCTTTGGCTGCTCGGTTTTTCAAGCGCCTTGATGCGTCCGCCGGTGGGGGAATCAAAACTGCCCGACTCGGCATTTGCCATGAAAATGCAGGAAAAGCTGCTACCGCTCACTTCCAAACTGGATGATGTTTTCATGGCGAACAAAGGCATCACAATGATGTGGTTCGAGCGGGAAAAACTGTTCCGGCGAGGGTGAAGAAATGGAGGAAATCAGAGCAATCAGAAAATTATGCAAGCGCCTGTTTTTCAACGTCTTTTCAATTATCAATCATTTTTTTCCCTCGCACTCTTTACCCAAACTTCTCAGCCACCGCTGGTCAAAACTCAAAGCCGCAGGCTGCTTGCCTTCTTCTGGAAAAAGCTCCCAAAGTTTTCCTCTTGCCGGGTCGAATTGCACCCACATCACCGTGCTTGCCAAATCTTGCTCGTCGGCGGAGAGGCGGTAGCGCCAGATGGAGTCTTGCTCGATGCCCAGTTCTTCCATACCGAAAGGGTTTCTGTCAAGGTAAATCGAGAGTTCCAGCCCGCTGGCGAGCGACTGTTTTTTCACCTGCCGCACACGTGGTGCGCTCTCGACGACGGCTTCCACCACCTGGTCGCAGACGCGCATTTGCGCCAGCTTCGACTTGGGGTCGGGGCGCAAAACGTAAACTGTGTCGGTGGCAAAACCTTCTTTTTTCAACTCTTCTTTCACCTCATAAATGTCCACCACGAAGCGCAACCCTTTCAGATTTTGGCTGAATTTCAAGCTATCCACCCACTTGGGCGACTGAAAATAACAGCCATCCAAAATCACATCCACAAGCGTGGCGCTGTCAATCCGAATGCCGTCGAGGTTGGAATTGGTAAAGTCGCCGTGCAAATAAATTCCCCGCAGGTCAGCTTTGCTGAGGTCGCCATTTTGCAGCGAGACTTTGACCATGCGCCCACCCCGCAGGTTAGCGCCGCTGAGGTTGACGCCGTTCATGGCAGTGTTTCGGAAGGTTGCTTCTTCGAGCCAGGCTTCGGAGAGGTCGGCGTTTTGCAAGTCTGCATTTTGAAAATTGGCTTTGGAAAAAGTGGAGTGTGTCAACTGCGCCCCGCGCATGTATGCGCCGGAAAAATTCGCTTCCCGCAGGTCGGCATAATCGAAGTTGGCGCTGGCGAAAATCTTGTCGTAGGTATCCTTGTGCAGGTTGCTGTTGACCAGCGAAAAAAGCAGTTGTCCTCGTTCGGGGCTGAGTTGGCGAGGCGTGAGGGTGTCGTTTTCAAGGTATCGGTAAGGTCGCAATGCTTGACTCAACGAGACGATGCGCCCGATGAGCGACTCGCTCAAGGTGCGGTGTTCGGGGTGCCTGCCCAATTCGGCGTCCATCCTGTCCATGATGTTGCTCATGAAAAAAATGAGGGAGCTGCGACGGTTGCCTTCTTCGAGGTTGATTTGCTGGTCGAGGCGCTGGTTTTGCCTGCTGATGAGTTCGTTTTGGCGTTCCAGTTTGTCGTTTTGCCGCCCCAGCATGAAGGTTTGAATGACCATGACCAGGATGGGTGCAGTCGCCACGAGCAAGGCAAAAGTGCCAATCCGGGTGAGCCGCCAGATGACGTGGGTGATGATTTCAGAAATGGTGTCTTTGCTGACATTGCCACCCGGCAACTCGTCGAGCAACTGCCTGACGCTGGTTTTCAAACCTTTACCTACCAGCAGCCGGGTCGTGCCGCCAGCTACTAATTTGCCCACCTTCTCGCTTCCTTTTTGGGCAACTTTCCTTGCTTCCAGTTCAGCCCGCAGGCGCAGGTTTTCTGCTTCCAGGCGGGCGAGGCGGATATCTTCATTTTCTATTGGCTCATCCATGTCAGGCTTCATTTTTTTCCTCAAAACTAAAAGGTTTCCTCTATCCGAATTTGATTAAATGATTGAAGATTAAATGATTACATGATTTTAGATGGAATGGCAAATGGAGGGATGGACGATGT
>CAZHLB010000322.1:0-7581 GCA_964533005.1 uncultured Saprospiraceae bacterium | reverse complement strand
GGATGACAAAAGCGACTTGCGGACGGCACACGAGATGGGACGGTTCCTCTGCGAGGATGACAAAAGCGACTTGCAAGCGACTCAGCACGACTCAAACCGACCTGTGTTTTCGACTTCCACCTCATTTCAACAATGAAAAAATCAATCGTTTATAGTTTCCTCTTCCTGCTGGCCACGCAAAGCATTTTCAGCCAGGAAGATTTTCGCAAAAATGCCCCCAAGCCGGGGCCCGCTCCCCGCATCGAATTGGGCAAAGCCGAGCAGTGGACGCTGAAAAACGGGCTGAAAGTCATCGTCGTGGAAAACCACAAACTGCCCAGGATTTCCTTCCAAATTTTCGTGGATGCCCCGCCCGTGTTGGAAGGCGAAGCCGCCGGATACGTGGACATGGCGGGTCAGCTTTTGACGAAAGGCACGACGACCAAAACAAAATCGCAAATTGACGAGGCGGTGGACTTCATCGGTGCAAGTTTGAGCAGCGACGCCAACGGCGTGAACGGCACTTGCCTGAGCAAACACCGGGTGAAATTGCTCGAACTCATGTCTGACGTTTTGCTCAATCCCACCTTCCCGGAGGAGGAGTTTGTGAAGCTGAAAAAGCAGACGCTCTCGGCATTGGCGCAGGCAAAAGACGACCCGAACACCATCGCCGGGAACGTCGGCGCAACCTTGCGCAACGGCAAAAAACATCCCTACGGCGAGGTCGAAAGCGAGGCAACCATTGACAAAGTCACCTCGGAGAAGTGCAAGGCGTATTTTCAAACTTACTTCAAACCCGGCATTTCCTACCTCGTCGTCACCGGCGACATCACGGCGGCAGAAGTTAAAAAGCTGGCTACCAAGTATTTCGGTGACTGGAAACAAGCCCCGGTGAACAAGGAAACTTTCCCCCACCCGAAAAAACCGGCGACCACGCAGGTGGATTTTGTGGACAAAACGGGGGCGGTTCAGTCGGTGGTTTACATCACTTACCCGGTGGAATTCAAGCCCGGTCAGGAAGATGCCATCAAAGCGGACGTGATGAACACGGTGCTTGGCGCTTATTTCAGCAGCCGCCTGAACGCCAATTTGCGGGAGGACAAAGGCTATACCTACGGCGCAGGCAGCCGCCTGGTGAACGACCCGGTGATTGGAAATTTCAGAGCCAGCGCCAGCGTCCGCAACGAAGTGACGGACAGCTCCATCACGCAGTTCTTGCTGGAAATCAACAAGTTGAAGTCGGAAGAAATCGGCGACGCCGAGATGAACATGGTCAAAAACGTGATGACCGGCAACTTCGCCCGCTCCCTCGAAGACCCGGCGACGGTCGCCCGTTTCACCCTGAACACTGCCCGTTTCAACCTGCCCGCAGATTATTACCACACCTATTTGGAGCGTCTGAGCAAGGTGACCAAACAGGGCGTTTTGGCGATGGCGAAAAAGTATTTGACGCCTGAAAACGCCCACATCCTGGTCGTCGGCAACAAAGACGAGGTGGCGAAAAAGCTGACGCCATTCGTTCCCAACGGTCAGAAAATCAACTACTTCGACGTCTATGGCAACCCGCTGGACATGGACGGTTTGTCCATTCCCACAGGCGTGACCGCCGAAACGGTGCTGGCAGATTACCTCGCCGCCCTCGGCAAACCAGAGGATTTGAAGGCACTGAAAAGTGTGAAAATGGTCAGCACCGCCGACCTGCAAGGCATGACCATCGAAAGCACCCTGAGCCACAAAGCCCCGAACAAGCTGAACATGGCAGTCTCGATGATGGGCAGCACGGTGCAGGAAACGACCTTCGACGGCGAAAAAGGCACCCAATCGCAGATGGGTCAATCCGCCCCGATGGAAGGCGAAGATTTGGAGAATATGAAGGTGGACAGCCGCCTGTTCCCGGAGCGTTTTTACAAAGAATTGGGCGTGATGGCTGAGTTGTCGGGCATCGAAATGGTGAATGGCAAAAAGGCTTACAAAGTCGTAGCCACCTACCCTTCCGGCACAAAAAAGACTGCCTTTTACGACGTGGAAACCAGCCTGAAAGCACGTGAAATCGAAACCGCCGGGGAAGGCATGGTCATCACCAACGACCTCAGCGATTACAAGGCGGTGAGCGGCATCAAGTTTCCGCACGTGGTGACGATTTCGGGGGCGATGCCGATTCCGATGAAGCTGGAGGTGAAGTCTATCGAGGTGAATGGGCAGCTTGCGGATGAGGTTTTTAAGGTCGAGTAGAAAATTGGAGAGCGATGATTTGGGATGTTTCATCAACACGTTTTTTTCTTCAACACATAGTCACATGAGTTCACATAGTTTGCTGATTCTCAAAAAGCTATGTGGACTCATGTGACTATGTGTTTGAAAAAAAAGTGTGTTCGTGAAACATCCCGATGATTTTCAAAAAAAATCATCGCTCTCCCTACCTCTTTTCTGCACAAACACAGGCAGGATTTTGCAGCCAAACAAGAATTTCTCAAGTTTGCCTATCCATTTAACTGGTTGAGCCGGAAGGGTTTGAAAAAAACTCAACCTACATCAATTACAGTACATCTATGAACAAAACTGCACACCCTCAGCCCCGCCAGCCAGCGGGGAGTTCACCTCGCCGCCACCGCCGCACCACCGACCACGATTTCTTGTGGAAAGGCTTCCTTCAATTTTTCCTGCGAGCTTTTATCTTGTTTGTCAAGCCTGGTTTGCACCGGGACATTGATTGGAATCGCCCGCCTGAGTCGCTCGAACAGGAAATGCGAAACGCCCTGCGCCGCCACACGAAGCGGAAAAAATACACTGACTTGCTGTTCAAAGTCTGGCTGAAAAACGGCGAGGAAAAGTGGATTCTAATCTTGCTCGAAGTGCAATCCTACTTCGACGCCCTGTTTTGCGAGCGCATTTTTCAGTACTACAACCTCTTGTTCAACAAGTACCAGGTGACGGACATCGCCATTTTTGCACTTTATACGGGTGAATCCGTGCCGAAAGTTTTCGACCGGTTCGAGCGAAATATTTACGGCACGTCCGTCCGGCTGAAATTCACGGCAGTACGAGCAACCAAGCACAAGGAGGATGCGTTGCTAAAATCGAAAAACCCAGTTGCCCTGGCATTTCTGGCGAACCTTTGGCGCATACAAACCAAGAGCAAGCCGAAAGAAAGGGCAGATAAAATACTCCGGCTGGCGGCTATTTTGCGAGAGCGGAAGTATGACTACAACAAGTTTTACGAAATCTGCAATTTTGTCGCCGAGCTATTAGCTTTGTCAAAAAGTCTTGAAAAACAGTTCATCATGAAAGCAACTTCAACCGTAAAAAGTCAAAAACCTGAGCCTATTCTTCCGCTCATGCCTCGGAAATCGGACAGGTGGCGTGTGGATGCCATTCACAAAGCATATTTCGGCTGGTCACCATTAGAAGTGAAAAAAGAAAATAAGAAATTAGAAAAACGAATCGAACAAGTCGAGCAGCAAGCAAAACAAGCTGAGCAGCAAGCCAAACAAGCCGAGCAACTTATTAAACAAACCGAACAGCAAGCAAAACAAGAAGCTCAACAAGCCCGGCAAGCCGAGCAAAAAGCCAAGCGTGTGCTGGTAAAATCCGTGCGTGTGCTGTCTAAAGATTTGGGTTGGGATGGTGCAAAAATTGCCGCTCACCTGGGCGTGGAAACAGCTGAAGTCGAGAAGATTCTTGCCCGCAAGAAATAGTGTTTCGTACCAATTAGATATCATACGCTCAACGTCGGCAGGATTGCGAACCCTGCCGACGTTGAGATGGAACAAAAAAAAAAGCCCCTTTTCCGGCACCGCCGAAAAAGGGGCTTTTTTATTCAAACCCAGGCAAGAATTGCGCCGCTCAACCTTCGTTGAACTCCCCGCTTGCCCGCAGTTCCACCTCTTCGCTCACCATCATCGCAGGCATGTTGCCCACGCCGAAATCGGTGCGTTTGATGGTTCCGGTAGCTTTGAATCCAGCCACTTTTTTCTGCGACCTCGGATTGGTTGCCACGCCGCCCAGCGTCAGGTCGAGGGTGACGGTTTTGGTCACGCCTTTCAGCGTCAGGTCGCCCGTGACTTTGAATTTCTTGTCGGCGACTTTTTGAACGGAAGTGCTCTTGAAAGTCAGGGTCGGATGTTTTTCAGCGTCGAACATGTCGGCTTGCTTTAAGTGGTTGTCCCGCATCTCGAAGTCGGTGTCTATGCTTGCCGTTTTAGCGGAAAGTTCGATGACGGCATCGGAGAAGTCTTCTTTCGAGGCGGTGATTTTGGCTTCGAAATCCTTGAAAGCGCCGTCCACGTCGGAAATGCCCATGTGGGTGACAGTGAAGCCCAGCTTGGAATGTGCCTTGTCAGACGTCCAGGTTTGAGCGAAAACGCTGGCGGTTGCCAGCACAAATGCGAGTAAGAAGGTTACTTTCTTCATTGAAAACTTGATTGTTGAGTGATGAAAAGAAGTCTTGGAGAGAGGTGTTTTTGGAGATAAAAATTAGACGTTTTTTTTTCAACACATAGTCACATGAGTTCACATAGTTTGCTGATACTCAAAAAACTATGTGAACTCATGTGACTATGTGTTGAAAAAAAACGTCTAATTTTTTGCCTCCAAAAATGCCTCTCTCCACTTGGATTTACTACATCATGTCGTTGCCTTGCATGCTCTGTTTCATATTCTTCCGCTTGAAAAGCGAAGCGTCCATCTTGCCGAAGCGATAGCTGAAATTCAACCTCACCACCTGCGGGTCACGCACCCGGTACGAATCCTGGATGAACAAGCCCGAATCCGTGTACGTCCCGTTTTTGCGAGTAGCAAAAATGTCGCTCACGTTGAGCGTCAGGCTGGCTTTGCGCTCCATGAAATCCTTGCGCAGCGCAGCATCCACGAACCAGTTGGCGAGGGTATAGCCTTGCGCCGTGTTCGTGGTTTGTGGGCCCCAGGGCATTTGATTGCCGCTGCTTGGAGTGAACGACGCCTTGCTGCGATACTCGCCGGTGAGTTGCAGGGTGAAATTGGCAGGCAGTTTTACCGAGAGATTTTCCTTGATGAACCAGCTCACCCGCTCGATAACTAAGTCGTCTTCCACATTGCTGGCATCCACTTTTGACTGGTAAACATTGACGTTGGTGGTCAGGTCAATCATTTTGGCGAAGCTGTTTTTCAGGGTCATTTCAGCGCCGTAAGCCTGGCTGCTGTTCGAGTTGGCGTAGGTGGCGACGACGACGTTTTTGCCCAAATCTTCATTGAATTCTTCCGCCAGGTAAGTCGTGATGAGGTCGCTCACCTGCTTGTAGTAAATGGAAATCAACAAGTTGTGATTGCGGGCGAAGATGTTTTGATAGCTCAGTTCCAACGAGTTGGTGAACTCGGGGCGCAGTTTCGGATTGCCCCGGCGCAAGTTCAGCGAGTCGGCAAAATCGGTGAAAGGCATCGTCTGGAAAAAATTCGGGCGGTTGATGCGGCGGGTGTAGGCGAGTTGCACCTGGTCGGTTTCGTTCAGTTTTTTGGTCAAAAAGGCGCTGGGAAACAGGTCAATCGGGTAGGCAATCGTGAACGAAGAATCACTGCCGTCCGTCAAAGCGCCCGTGTAAATGCTACTCTCCGCTCGAAGCCCGATTTGGTAGCCCCAGGTCGGGAATTGGTGGCTGAAAGTGCCGTAGGCAGCAAACACGTCGTCTCTGAATTTGTAGTGGTCGGCGAGGCTGGATGCCTCTTCCCAAGTGCCGTCCTGGTTGAAAAACTCATTTTTCGTGTCGTTGCGATTGCGGCGCATGGCTCCCCGGACGCCACCTTCCAGCTTCATGCCTGGCGCAATCGGGTTGACAAAATCCGACTGAAAGGTGACGAATTGCCCCCTGCCCCTGCCTTCATTCTCCTCCAAACTTTGAGAGCCGGAGTCATAATTCGTGGTGTAATCGGCGCTGCCGAGGAAGCGCACCCGGTTGTAGTTTACGTCCGCCGTCCACTCAGCGCCTTCCTTCGGAAACAGGTGCTTGAATTGTAGCGAAGTGCCGATGTTTCGGAAATTCCGCTCTTGGTCGGCAGTCCTTTCATATTGGCTGGAAGCGATGCCCGATTGGAAAAGCGAGTCGGTGCGGGTGGTGATAACGTCGAGCGGATTGAAACTACCACGAGTGAAGTTCCCGCTGAAAGTCAATGTGTTGCGATTGTCTACGAACCAGTCCATGCCGCCCCTTGCGTTGGCGAAGTAGCCATTCATGGAGTTGTCGAGGGACTGGGTGAAATTGGTGAGCGGGTCGCCGGTCAGGTTTTGCCGGGTGGTTTCGCCGTTGGAATTTCCGTGCATGCGGTTCAGGTTTCCGCTGACGAAGAGGTTGGTTTTTTCGCCCCTGGCGTTCACGTCGCCGCCGCCGTTGAAGCCGCCGTTCGAGTCGCCGCCGAAGCGCACGCTGCCGTTGTAGCCGAGGCGTTTTTCTTTTTTCAAGACGATATTGATGATGCCCGCCGTGCCGCCGCCTGCGTCGTATTTCGCAGAAGGATTGGTGATGACTTCCACCGATTCGATGGCGTCGGCGGCGATTTGGTCGAGCGACAAAGTGGTGGGTCTGCCGTCCACGAAAATTTGCGGGCTGCCGTTGCGCAAGCTCACGTTTCCGTCGAGGTCAACGCTGAGGCTGGGCACGTTTTTGAGGGCGTCGGTGGCGTTGCCGCCTGCGGCGGAAGCGTCTTTGTCCACCCTGTAAACTTTGCGGTCGAGGGCAAGTGTGGTTACGGCTCTTTCGGCAGTAACTTCCACTGTTTCAAGCGATTGGGTTTCTGCCACGAGCTTGATGTTGCCGAGGTCTTTCTCCTTGCTGCCGCCAAAACCAGCGCCACCCCCAGCCCCTGAAGGGGAGCCGCCGGACGCACCAGGAGTCGGCGGCTTGATGCCAAACGTGACTGTTTGCTCGATTTCGGCGTAGCCGATGAAAGAAATTTTCAACTTGAAATCGCCAACGACGGGCAGGTTTTCAAGGTTGAAATCGCCGTTGTCCTCCGTGATTTGACCGGAGATGAGACCTTCTTTCAAGGTCTTCGTGGCAGGGTCGAATTGATTTCCAAACAGTTGCACCGTAGCGTAGCCGACCCCTTTTCCATTTTCGTCCACGACTTTGCCGTAGAAACGACCATTGTTCATCCCCGCAGGCGGAGCGCCGCCGCCGGGAGCGCCGGGAAATTGAGCCTGAATCTGGGCAGCGCCGCAGATAAACAGGAGGAAAAAGAGTGCTGAAGTAGCATTTTTCAAGTGGTAGCGGATGATACTTTTCATGTTGAGAAAGGTTGAATTTTTGAACTGGCGGCAAAGGAAAGCGTAGCCACAACACGAAGGCGGGCGAGTAGATTAGCCTCGAAATTGAGGCGATGAAAACCGACCTGACAAGGATTTTGGCTCGAAAAAGCCAAGATTGCCGCACTTTTTGAGTTCATCGCCGGAATAGTCCTTTTTATCTCCGTGCCGAAAGGCGGCGCTGGATGCACTTTACTTTTGGGGCGATTTTCAACCTGTTCCATCAAAATCCATCGGATAATAATTGAAACACGGATGACACGGATTGGGCGGCTTTTAAAAGGTAGGGTAGGCGTTTGGAAAATACAAATACGGGGAAATCAACCCCAACC
>CAZHLB010000321.1:0-7585 GCA_964533005.1 uncultured Saprospiraceae bacterium | reverse complement strand
CCCTTTCAAAAGGCTCATTTCTCAACTCAATTTTGAACAACCGCCGGTCGAGCAGGCAGGTAGAAAGCCAGGCGAGCAGCGGGTCTTCGCTTTCGGTGAAATTTTTCAAAGCAGCGAGAATATCGTAGTCGTCCAGGCGGGAAAAATGGCGCAGCATTTCTTCGCCGTTTGCGGCAAAATCTTCCCGTGAAACATTTTGGTACAGGAAAAAAGCGAGGCTTTTCGACACGTCCAGCCGGATGCCACTCAGGGCAAGCTCCTTCGCCCGCTCCAGCGTTTTCACCAGCATTTGCTCGGCAACCAGCACGGTTTTGTGCAGATAGACTTGCCAGTACATGAGTCGCCTGGCAATCAGGAATTTTTCGATGGAATAAATGCCCTTCTCCTCCACGACCAGTTCGCCGTCTTTCACCGCCAGCATTTTGATGATGCGGTCGTAGCTGATGACACCTTCGGAGACGCCGGTGAAAAAACTATCCCGGCTCAGGTAGTCCAGCCTGTCCATGTCGAGCTGACCGGAGATGAGTTGGTGCAGGAATTTTTTCGGGTGCTGGTCTTTAAAAATCTGGATGGCGAGGCTGAGTTTTCCCTCGAAAATCTCGTTCAGCCGCTCCATGAACCGCAGCGAAAGTTCTTCATGCGGCACGTTGACGAGGGTGCGTTCCAGCGTGTGCGAAAAGGGCCCATGCCCGATGTCGTGCAGCAAAATGGCGATGGAAACAGATTGCGCCTCCTCCTCGCTGATGTCCACGTCCTTCGAGCGCAACACTTCGACCGCCAGACTCATCAGGTGCAGCGCACCCATCGCATGGTGAAAGCGAGTGTGCAGTGCGCCGGGATAAACGTAGCCCGATAAACTAACTTGTTTTATCCGTCTAAGCCGTTGAAAATAAGGGTGTTCGATGAGGTCGAACACAATGTCGTAGGGCAGGCTGACGAAGCCATAGACGGGGTCATTGAAGATTTTCTTTTTGTTCATTTCATGGAGAACTAGGATGACTGGGATAGCGAAGGATTATTAGGATTGGGATGGAAAAGTGTTTTCCATCCCAATCCTAATAATCCTTCGCTATCCCAGTCATCCTAGTTCAATTTTTGGCTCAAAAATGGCGCAAGCAATTCTTTCAAAAATCAGGAGTCTTTGGGAAACGTGCTTGAAAAGGCAAGCAAGCGAGGCAGGCAAGAAACCGTTAAAACTTCCCCATCCCCCCTTCTGCGGTCAAACAATTTCACCTTCCGAAAAGTATTGGAATGGCAATTCCGGCGTTTGGGAATTTTGACAATGCAGCGAAAAGCGGCATTTTCATTTCCTTGCAAACGCCGGGAAGGACATACTTTTGGCGGGCAGTTTTTTGTGAACAGGGCGACGAAGCGGGTGTTTTACTTCCGTTCCTTTCACGCAAAACGACCTGGTAATTTCCATTGCCTGCTGTCCGAAGCTAACTGCCTGATTCGCATGGAAAATCATTCATCATTCTTAAACATTGCAAAACAAGTAATCATGAAGAACAGAGGTCTTTTGGTCGCCCTCACGGCGGCAGCGGCATTTTTCGTCGCCTTTTACCTGCCCGTGAACAATGGTCAAAAAGAAGCTGTGCTGATGCAATCCCTTCTCACGGATTTGACTTACTACCACTATCAGCCGCTCCAATTGGATGACAATCTTTCTCAAAAAATCTACAAACTCTACCTCGACCGTCTCGACGGCGGGCGGCGCTGGCTCACTCAGGACGACGTGAAGCAGTTGGAGGCTTGGAAAACCAAGCTCGACGACGAAGCCAATGCCGGCACTTATCAATTCCTCGACCTCGCCACCCAGTTGCAGGAAGCAGGCATCCAAAAGACCCAGGCTTGGTACCGGGAGCTTCTCGCAAAGCCGTTCGATTTTTCCGGAAACGAGTCCATCGAGACCGACCCGGAGAAGAAGCCTTTCGCCAAAAACGACCAGGACCTTCAACAGTATTGGCAACAGGCAATGAAGTGGGAAACCATGACCCGCCTCGCCGACAAGCTCGACAAAAAAGAAAAGGGCGAAGCTGATTTTAAAGACAAAACCGTCGAAGAGCTGGAAGCTGAAGCTCGCAAGGAGTTGCTCAAAACCTACGACGACTGGTACGGTCGCCTCGAAAAACGCAAGCGCAACGACCACCTGAGCATGTACCTCAATGCCTTCACCAACATCTTCGACCCGCACACGGAATACTACGAGCCGATTGACAAGCAAAACTTCGACATCGGCATGTCGGGCAAGCTGGAAGGCATCGGCGCAAGACTGCAAAACGAAGGCGAGTTCACCAAAGTCAGCGAAATCATCGTCGGGGGACCCGCCTGGAAGCAGGGTATTTTGAAGGAAAACGACAAAATCCTGAAAGTCGCCCAAGGCAATGAAACCGAGTGGACTGACCTGACCGGCATGGTCATCAACGACGTGGTGCAGCTTATCCGGGGCAAGCCGGAAACCAAAGTCCGCCTGCAAATCAAGAAAGCCGACGGCAGCACGGAAGAAATTACCATCGTGCGGGACGTGGTGATTATTGATGAAGGCTTCGCAAAATCGCTCTTGCTGGAAACTCCGCAAAAAGAGAAAATCGGCTACATCCTCCTGCCGAAATTCTACGCTGATTTTGAAGACAGAAACGGTCGCAGGTGCGCCGCAGACGTTGCCGCAGAAGTTGAAAAACTCAAAGCCACCAACGTTCAAGGTATCGTCCTCGACCTGCGCAGCAACGGCGGCGGCTCGCTGAATGAAGTGGTGAAAATGAGCGGCTTGTTCGTCGAGCAAGGACCCATCGTGCAAGTGAAATCTCGTGAGCGCCGCCCCGAAGTCCACACCGACGACGACCCGGCAGTGCAATATGCAGGTCCCCTCGTGGTGATGGTTGACCAATTCAGCGCCTCGGCATCCGAAATTTTGGCGGCGGCATTGCAGGATTACGGCAGGGCGGTAATTGTCGGCACGGGCCATTCGACCTTCGGAAAAGGCACGGTGCAACGCTTCTTCGACCTCGACGCCGTCGTGCGTGGCAATCCCGAAGTCAAACCTTTGGGTCAGGTGAAGCTGACGGTGCAGAAATTTTTCCGGGTCAACGGCGGCTCGACGCAACTCAAAGGCGTCACCCCCGACATCATCATGCCCAACGGCTGGCTTTACGTAGAAACGGGCGAGAAGGAAGAAGACCACCCGATGGAATGGACGCAAATCGAACCCGTGCCTTTTCAGCAAAATGTCTATAGGTTCAACAACCTCGGCAAAATCAAGGAAATGAGCGCCTACCGCATCAAGACCAACGAGGTTTTCAAGCAAGTCTATGCCCACGCCGACCAGGTGAAAAAGCAGCGTGACAACTCCAAACACCTGCTCAACCTCGAAGCCTGGCGCAAGGAAGCCGCCGTGTTAGACGCTCAGGACGATGCTTACGACAAGTTATTCGAGCAAGAATTCCTGAGCAACGTTCAAAACTTACCGCAAGACCAGGCAAACATCACGGCAGACGAGAGCAAAAAAGCCCGCAACGACGAGTGGCTGAAAAATGTGAAAAAAGACGTTTATCTGCTCGAAACGCTGAACGTGATGCATGACCTGATTGCAGGAAAGTAAAAAGTAAAAAGGTCAAAATAAAAAGTCCCGGGGCGGTGCGCCCCGGGACTTTTTTTTTGACCTATTTACTTACTCTCGCTCAGTCTTTGAATAAATTGTTCACGTCCATTTCGAAGCCAGGGAGCAAGTCAGAGGTCAATTTTCCTTCCATTTCCAGGAAGGCAACCAACTCGTAAACATTGTCTTTCATCTTGAAAATTTCAGCGGTTTGATAGGTAGGGTCAATGAGCCAAAACTCAGGGACGCCAAAGCGTTCATAAATTTCTTTTTTCTCCACTCTGTCCTGTTTGAGATTGCCGGGAGAAATTATTTCAATGATGAGGTCAGGTGTTCCGACGATGGAGACGTCATCCTTTATTTTGAAAAATTGCTCCTTTGAAACATAAGAAAAGTCTGGAACGACAGCGTCTATTTCTTGAAATCGTACGGCTGCGTGGTAAAAATATTTTCCAATCGGGTTCTCTCTGAGGAAGTTTTCAAGATGCTCTTCCAAACGTTGGAAAACCCTGGGATGATTTGAGGAACTGGGCACACTTTCAAACGACATTTTTGTTGGAACTCCATCTATCAATTCATAAAGATAGTTGTCACCCTCCTCCAATTCCATCTCTCGAAACTCTTGCCAGGTCATTTTTTTCCCGACTTCAATCATGGTTGAAATGGTTTAAAATTTAGCACAAGTTAGCCTGCAAAGCCTGAAATGCAAAGCATCAAGCCGGGCGCTGCCTGAAAATCTCAGCCAACTTTTCATACTCGTCCGGCATCACCGCCTTGAATTTTCTCGGAAAAACATAAAAATGCGCCGCCGCCACCGCCGCCGCATCCAGGTCAGGAAGCCCGACCCATTTTTCCAAATGTTCCCGGCTGAAACCGCTCGCCTGCTCCAGCTTTTCCCACTGAAATTCAGGAAAAACAACCTCCCGCTTCGTCAGCCGGAACGCTTTGGCGTACTCGTACAAACCCAGGTGGAAATATCGCTCCGGCTGGAAAAAGCTCGCCATCAATTGCTCCGCAGAAAAAAGCAGTACGCCGTCTTCCTCGAACAGCTCGCTGGCATGCCATTTTTCAGGATAAGTTGGCGACGGGAAAGGATGCGGATAAACGACCACCTGCTCGAATCTGCCCATTAAAAATTCGTCCCGCCCAAAAGTCACTTGTACCGCAGAGGCGGCGATGACACCTTTCACGTCCATCGGCACGCTGTCCATTCCTTTTTCCATGAATTCCTGGGCTTCCATAAACATCGCCATGCGCTGACGGAAGCGAGTCTTTTCCTCCGCCGGGAGTTTTTGATAAAAAAGGCAGCGGGTGGTCAGCATGTGCCGTAGCGGCGGGTGCAGGTCGGGCGGGTAAAAGTGATACCAAATCCAGTTGATTTGCGGCGCAAGCAAATAAGCCATCACCAGCCCGGCGACCGAGCCGAGCAAAAACCAGACGTAGCTTTCATCGCTCTCCCAGGTTAAGTACAGGAAGGTAGCCGAGCATAAAATGAGAATGCTTTGGATAACTCGTGCGAGCATAAAGAAGCTGTTTAACTATCAATAACTTGGTGATTTTTCGGAGAAAAATGGCTATAAAAGCCATAAAGGTTAGCATATTTCAGTTTCTGACAGTGGTTTCAAACCTGACCAACAGCGCCTTGCAAGCATCCATCCAAGCGTTAGCATGCTCGACGACGCAGCGGTCTGTGTAGCGTTCTTCGTCCCTGGTAGCCCGTTTAAAGCCGATATAGAATCGCTTGGATAATAGCAACCACTGGTAAGGTAGGGAGAAATCCACGTTTGCCAATGATCAGATGCGGCACAATCCAAGTCTCTATCCTATTTTCGCTGAGTGTTCCCATTGAAGTGCTTTTTTATGTTTTGCAGCCCAAGATTTCACCTTTTTGGGAACACCTCTCAAGAACTGCCATAAAAATTGTCAAAAAGCCAATGCTTTTTCCTTTGGCTAAAACCGAACATGGCTAATTTTTCCTAAATTGGCATGTTCGCCATATTTTAAAACCATCATCAAATGAATTTCCAACCCACCTCTTTTTTCCCGAAAAAAAGCCTCCTCCTGCCGTTGCTGCTTGCCCTGCCGCTGCTGTTTTCGGCGCAAACTGCGATGAAATACGTCCCCGGTCAGACGCCGATGCTGCTCACCGTCAACCTGGGCAACCTCGACAAAAAGGTGAACCTGGCGCAGTTGCAGCAGTATGAGTTTTACAATGAAATGGTCAAGGAATACAGCGAAATGGGCGGGGATTCGATGCAGCAGGCGTATTTCAAGGAAGCCCTCGCTTCGCCGGAAAACCTGGGCTTCGACGTGTTGGAGCCTTTTCATTTTTTCATGAACAAGGACGGCAACTACACTTTTTTCACCACCGTTATCAAGTTGGCGAACCGGGCAAAATATGAGGAGCGCCTGCAAAATCTCAAGCTCGACGCCTATCCCACCCACCTGAAAAGCAAGGGCGGCTACCTGATTTGGCAAGATGAAAAGGACACCTACGCCTGGAACGACGAGGTGGTCATCAACGTCTGGAGCACTTACACGCCGCCGCCGTTCGATTGGAGCCAACTTGAAACGGACACATTCACGGAAGGCGAAATCGTGTTCGACCCGACTTTGGAAGGCGAGGAACCCGGCGACCCCACCGAAGTAGAGGAAGAACCGCTCGAACCCGTCGAGGAAATCGCCGTCGAAGAAGACCCAAACGCCTGGCAACAAGTGGAAAACCAGGCAGCCGTTTCCGCCTGGGTGGAAAAAATCATGACCCGCCAGTTTCCCCAGCAAATGACGATGAACGAGCATTTCCGCAGCGCCTCAGCTCAGCCTGCCGACGTGCATATTTGGGTGGACTACGAATTCGTTACCCGGGAAATGGACGACGATTTCAACCGGGTGTCTGCCATGGCGGGCGCAGGTGGGAGCAGTATGCAGGCGGTGTTGGGCTTGTACCAAATCTTGCTATCGGACAGCTACCTGTCCATGCGCTTGAATTTTGAAAACGGCAAAATGGCGCTGACGCAAGAGATGTTTTTCAACGACGACCTGAAGAAGCTCTACCAGGGCATGTTCAAGGCGAAATTCAACAAGAAATTCCTGCGCTACGTGGAAGGCGGCGACGAATTGTTCGGCTATGCTTTTTTCAATATCAACGTGAAAAACACCATCGAAGAAGGCAAGACGCTGGCGCACAAGCTGTTCAATTCCATGCCCGGCTTCGGTCAAATGGCAGACGACGCTTTGAAAATTGCAGGCATTTTCATTGACGAGGAAGCCATCGGTAACCTGCTCAAAGGCGACCTTTTGCTTGCCGTTTCGGGCATGCAAACCCGCATGGTGAAGCAGACGACTTACGACCTGGACGAGAATTTCAACGTCGTGCCGAAAGACACGATGTTCGAGCGGACGCTGCCCGTTTTCACTGCCCTGGCATCGTACGGCAGCGGCAAGGACATTCAAAAATTCATTGACCTGGGTTTGCATTCGCAGGTGCTTCAACCCGACGGGCGTTTCTACAAATTCACCTTGCCGGACAGCAGCATGGAAATCTATCTGGCGATACACGACGGCATTTTGATGTTCACCAACGACCGTGACCTCGTGCAAAACCGCCTCGACGCCGGGGTGAAAAATCGCTTGTCGAAGCAGCACCGCAAGCTGCTTTGCGAAAGTTCCACCGCTTTTTTCTGGGACATTCCGAACACCCTGCGAGCCGTCGGCGGCGGCGCACCGGATTCCAACGTCGGCATGGCGGGCTACCTGAACATGTTCGGCAAGGAGTTCGAGAGCCTGCAAATCACCGGCTCGAAAAAGGTGGAAAATTCGATGAAGACCGAAACGAGCTTCAATTTCGTGAAGAAGGACACGAATGCGCTGGAGCAGTTTTTCCGCTTCGTGAATGAGCTTTATGTGGAGATGATTGGCGGGGCGAAGACTTAAATTTGAACTAGGATGAATGGGATTTAAAAGGATTAAATAGGATGGATTTTCTGGATT
>CAZHLB010000320.1:0-7621 GCA_964533005.1 uncultured Saprospiraceae bacterium | reverse complement strand
GATGGTTCAACTTGGAGAGTTACGAAGGCTTCGCCACCAAAAACGTCACCGCAAAAGTCAGCACCGTCACAATCATCCCTGTCATGAATATCCCGTAACAAACCCGCAGCCGCTGGAATTTCTGCCCCAATGCCTTGCCCAAATAAAACAGGTCGGTCACGATGGCTTCGTCCAGGATGGCTTCGTCTTTGACCACTTGCATCAAGCCTTTGCGGTATTCCGCCATGTTCATCTTGTAAAAATTGCCGTAGAAAAATAGGTTGGTCGTGCCCTTTGAGATATTGTCGAGGTTGGTTACGCCAGGCGTGTGAACCGGGCGGGTGGCAAGCGTTGCGAAAATGATGGACAGGACGCAGGTGGACATGAGCGCAGTAATCGGATAGACCAGGTTCGGATTGTTGTCAATCTTGGCGGCGAGCAGCGAGATGGTCAGCGTGATGAGTAGGGAATTGACGGAGAGCATCATGTTCGCCTTATTGTCAGCGATATTGGTCAGGTCAACGTGATTTCGGAGGGTCGTTTTGAACATCATCTGGGCGCTCTTGCTGGAGTTAATGGCGAATTCAAGCTCTTTGCCGGGCGCTTTGTCTTTGTCCTTGTCCTTGTCTTTTTTCTTTTTTTCATCCTGCCCTTCGGCTTCCTTGTTCCACTTTTTCAAGGTCTTGCGCTTTTCCTCGCCGAACATCGCCAAGCCTTCACCCGTGTAAAAACGGTGCGCTTCCCAAAACGAGATGTTGCTTTCGAGCCAGGCACGGTCGTCGTATTCCTTGCCGGTGAACACTTTCCACTCGTGGCGCAGGGCGGCTGATTTTGCCTGATAGTTGCCGCCGTTGGTGTTGAAGTCGGCGTCTTTCAGGATTTTTTGCAGCATGGTTTGCGGCTCGACGGTCACTTTGGTGACCTCGATGAGGTCGTTCACCGTGGCGATTTTTTCTTCCGGAAAATTTTCTCCCCGCAAAAATTCGGCGGCGATTTCCTTACTCACGTCTTCGTGCCCGACGTAGGCTTTCGTGAAACCGGTGTCGTGAAACAAGGCTGCCAGTTCCAGCAACTCTAATTCCTCGTCGGTCAGGCGGTAGCGCCGCCCGATTTGCACGGCAGTGCTGCGGGTGTCGAGGGTGTGAGCGACGTTGTGGTAGTGGTGGTCGGCGGTCAAGCCAGCCTGGAGAAGTTCTTTGATGTAGGCTTCTGCTTTTTTGACGATGCTGCTTTCCATGAGCATGGTAAAAGCTGACAGGTGGAAAACAGGTTTTTGGAGGGAAAAAATTTCATTTTTTCCCTCCAAAAACCTGTTTTCCACCTGTCAGCTTTGAGTTCGTTTCGGGTCGAAAGTAGGCGATTTCTATTTGCCGCCAAAATAACCGCCAATCCCCTATCACACCTGCGGCTGCTCGACCATCTTTTTAAAGGTCTTGAAATCCTCCATTACATTCCTCAAAACGATGCGTTCGACGATGCGGGTGATGAAATTCGGCTTTTCAAAAGCGAAGCGCAGCGACAAGCGGCTGCGATTTTCCCCCAATTTTTCCACCTTATAATAATCATAAACCTTGAGCCGCCACTTGCGCATGACTACCTCCTCGATATACGTCATTTTGGTTTCTTCCACCTGAGCGGCAACGGCGGTGTGGTCAAGCCCAAGCCCTTCCGTCAGGCAATAATGCTGCGTCCCCGCCCGCTCCGGCATTGGTTTCCATTCAAGTTTGGTCATGCCTTTTACCCACACATTGCGCTTTTCCGTGTCAATTAAATTTTGCCAGGCGGTAAGCATCGGCACGTCAAGTTCGATGGAAATTTCACGAGCATTTGGCAACGGCGAAGGCGGCAGGGCGAGTGGCGGCGGGTCAGGTACGCTTGCCCGGAGGTCGCTGAGATTGGCAAATTCATAGTCCACCTTGCCGATGGACGAGTATTCTTCCGTACCTGATTGCCAAAAGAGTGGAGTTAGCAAGACAGGGGCGCTGCCGCTACTGCTCAAATAAGGCTTCGACAGCAGCAAATACTCGTGTTTTTCAATGCCATTTTTGAGCAGGCGGTGCGCCACAATCATGTCTGCGCCAGTGCCTTTGACAAAATTGGCGACCTTGATTTCCGTCAACTCGCCGAAGTGAGCGATGAATTTTAAGGTCAATTCGCTCGCACTCGAACATGCTCCGCATTGGCAAATGCTGTCCCGCTCGATGATTTTTAGTTGCTGGTGAAAGTTCCGGTACATCGTCAGGCACTGCTTGACGAGGGCTTCGACGGGCACCGGGTCGCCTTTTTTGTAAAACAAAACGGCGTCGCCCTCTACTTCCGAAAGGTGAAAGCCGAGTGGATTATTGGCGATGATAACTTCGAGCAACTCGTTGATGATGTGTGAGCTATGCTTGATTTCCGTGTGTGTGAGGAACTCGGTGAAGCCGCTGATATCGGGGATGAGGATGGTGGCTGTTGACATGAGGCGAAGATAAGAAGGCGGGCGGGTCAGAATGGTGGTCAGGGGATGTTCAAAATCTTGCTTGGAGAGATGTTTCAGGAAATGAAATAAAACTTTCCTTTTTCAACTTGTAGAAGCAAGGCTTGAACTTTGGGTACAAGCGGTTCCAAAAAATTCCACCTGGCAAACAGCACTTGAAGCACGACAATTGACAATGGCTGGTCAGCGATATTTTGTTGGAAGTACATGTTCTTGTCGCAAGTAATCAATACGTCGAAGCCATTTTCAACCATGAGCCGGAGCAGTTTCCCATTGACGATGCCTGTCCAGCCCTGTTCTTTAACGGTATATATTTCTGGCAAGTCAAGTGCAGCTTTGAATTGCCTGTGCATATTTTCATCCAACAAGATTTTCATCGTAAAGAGGTGCTTTTTGCTCCACCAATTCGGCGGCGAGGTTTAAGACTTGGTTGGCTAACTCCTTTGAAACTGTTGGATAATCTTCCACGAAGCTTTCAACCGAATCGCCAAAAAGCAAATAATCGAACATGAATTTAACTGGCACTCTTGTTCCTCTGAAAACTGGTGTGCCGCCTAAAATTTCCGGGTTGACAATGATTGGATACATGGCTTTTGAATTTTCATCTTAAACCCTGAAAAGAACATCAGGCATTCTTTGGGTTGACTGCTTTCATGCCTAATTGGCTCATAACTTCTTCTAAAGAAACACTTCTTACCTGCGCCAATTCAATTAGACACTTCAACCGCTCCAAGCCCTTCCTTTCATTTTGCTGAATCAGCTTCGACAATTCCTGGTGTTCAGGTTCCGAAATTTTTTCTTGTTGCAACTTCCTGAAAAGCAAGTCATACCGTCTCTGCGCAGGCGGCAGCAAGAGCGGCTCCCTGATTTTGGCGAGCAAAAAAGCCTCTCGTTTCGAGGCTTCCCGCTCCCTCCGCTGAGAAACCAACTGAGCTATCTGACGGGAAAATCTTTCCAGTTCCGGCGTTGCCAAGCTCGATGCCCCGCTGATGATTTCATCAATTCCGACCCGAACCTGCGGGTTAACTTCAATGGTAATCATGGCTTTTTTCTTTTGAACAAACGTACATCGTTTTTGAAGTTCATGCTCACGCCTCCGACGGCGTCACCCCAAAATAATCCTTGAAGCACTTCGCAAAATAAGCCGGGCTGCTAAACCCCGTCAAAAACGCAATCTCCGAAGCCGTTCCTGCCCGTTTTTCCAGCAAAGCCTTCGCTCGTTCCAGCCGCATGTTCCGGATGACCTCATTTGGCGAGTAGCCCGTCAGCGCCTTCAATTTCCGGTGCAATTGGCTGCGGCTCATGCTCACCTGCGAACCCAACTCCACCACGCTGAAATTTTCATCGTCCAAATTGGCGTCCACCGCCTCCCGCACCCGCTGCAAAAAGGCGGCGTCCATGCTTTCCGCCTCCACTTCCGCCGGGGCGAAAGGACTCAGCGACTTGCGAAAATGCGCCTGCAATTTTCGCCGCTGCTCGATGAGGTTGGCGACCCGCACCTGCAGTTCACGAGCATCAAAAGGCTTCACCAAATAGTCGTCAGCGCCGGTTTGCAAGCCTTGCAATTTGTCGCTTTGCTCGGCTTTGGCGGTGAGCATCACGACGGGGACGTGGCTTGTTTTTTCGTTGGTTTTCAACGCTTTGCAAAGTTCCGTGCCGTCCATTTCGGGCATCATGATGTCAGAAATGACCAGGTCGGGGGTGGCTTCGATGGCTTTTTCCAGACCGAGTTTGCCGTTTTCAGCTTCCAGGATTTGGTAGTCACCTGCGAGGGTGTCGGCGATGTACGAGCGGACGTCGGCGTTGTCTTCGACGATGAGGACGAGCGGTTTTTCATGTTTGGAAAAGGCTTCCCTGACGGTCGGTTGGGCTGCCATTTTGGCTTGGTTTGCAAATGCGGCGGCGTCGCTGGCAGCCCCGTCGAAGACAGGCTCCGGCGAAGTTGTTTTTTCCGGCGCCCCTTCCGTAGCAGCAGTTTTGATGCCTTTTTGGTCAAAGAAAAACCGCCCGGTGGGTAGTGTTACAGTGAAAGTCGTGCCCTTGCTCTCCACGCTTCGCACCTCGATTTTCCCGCCATGCAATTCCACCAATTCCTTCGTCAGCGCAAGCCCGATGCCGCTGCCGGGCTGGATTTCCGACGTCCCGCTCTGCGTGAACCGCTCGAACAAATGCGGCAACTGCGCCGCCGGGATGCCAACGCCGGTGTCCGAAATTTTTAGCTCCACCGATTTCACCCCCGGCGAGTCCAATTCCAGCGCAAACTGGCAGTCCAAGCTCACCTTGCCTTCCTCTCCGGTGAACTTGAAAGCATTGGAAAGCAGGTTCGTCAGAATCTTTTCCAGCTTGTCTTTGTCAAAAAATCCGGCGGCGGGTGGCGGCGGCACATTCACCTGAAAATCAATGGATTTTCGCACGGCGAGGCTTTCAAAAGAATAGGCGATGGCTCGAATATAACCTGCCAGGTCGCCCTGCGCAGGCTGCAATTTCATCTTCCCGCTCTCCAATTTCGACAAGTCGAGCAGTTGGTTGACGAGTTGCAGCAGGCGCAAGCCGTTGCGGTGCATGATGCGGTAATATTTTTGAAAATCGCCCCGGAAACTGCCGTTCAGGATTTGCTCCAACGGGCTGACAATCAAGGTGAGCGGCGTGCGGAATTCGTGGCTAATGTTGGCGAAGAAGGTGGACTTGAGGGTGTCCATTTCCCGCAATTTTTCCGCTTCGGCGTGTTCGAGTTGGGCGTCCAATTCTGCTTTTTGCGCCAGTAACTCGGCTTCTTTTTGTTTGATTTTCTGCTTGTTGCGCAAATATTGAAAGCCCCCGCCCAGTGCCAGCAGCACCACAATTGACCCAACCAGGATGTTCCGTTTTTGGTTAGACTGGCGCTCCAGTTCAAGCTGTTGCTGGGCAAGCCGGGCTTCTTTTTTCTGGGTTTCAAACTGCGCCTCCATCTGCGCTACTTTTTTGGTGTTGTCCAGCTTTAAAATCGAGTCCACCAGTACGACGTACTTTTTGTGCCAATCAAGGGCTTGAGCATAATTTCCCTGCGCTTCGAAAGCGGCGGCGAAGGCTTTGAAATACAGCTCGTACTGGTGCTCCAGCTTCAATTTTTCAACGATGGCGTAACCTTCCTTCGCCACTTGCAGCGCCTTGTCGCCATTGCCCAAGCCTGCGTAGGCGTTGACGAGATTGTACAGCGGATAAGTTTGGTAAGGCTCGTTTCCCAACGCTTTGAAGTAGTCCAGCGACTTGTTCAGCCAAGGGATGGCTTCGCCGTAGCGTTTTTGGTCGTTCAGGTTGGAGCCGTGCGAATTGGCGATGATGCCTGCGAGCGATTTTTGGTCGTACTTCTCGGCGAAGGCAAGCGCTTTCAACCCGTACTCCTCAGCTTTGGCGTAGTCTTTTTTTCGGCTGTAAACGGTGGCGAGGTTGCTGTAACACTGGGCATATCTTTTTTCGGCACGCATCCCCTGCCTGATTTTCAAGGCTTTTTCAAAATGCTCGATGGCTTTGTCGTAAGCCCCGTCGTCGCTGTAAATATTGCCGATGTTGTTGTGGAGGATGGAAGCGCCGAGGCTGTCGCCCAACTCTTCGTCGAGCGCCAGGGATTTCAGGTAGTAAGCGATAGAGGAGTCACTACTGCCCAGGTTGCCCCACACACTGCCAAGATTGGTGTAAGAAGTGCTTATCTCGTCCTTGTCCTGGATTTCAATAAAAATCGCCAATTCTTCCCGAAACAGTTCCAAGGCTTTTTCATACTCGCCCTGGTCGTCGAAAGCGAAGCCCCGCAGGTGTTTCGACATTGCCAACCCTTTTTTGTAGCCTGCTTTTTTTGACATGAATTCCAGGCTGTCGGCGTAGGCGAAGCCCAATTTGGGATTGTCCAAAGCCTGCTCGTTGGCGATTTGGTAAAACACGTCAATCTTTTTCACCGGGTCTTTTTCGGCGAGGAAGACCCGGCGCAAGCTATCCACGTAAGCCTGCTGGCAAAAAACGGCGGGGATGGCGCAGGTGAAAAAGCATAGAAAAAGGAAAGTATCTCGTCGCATGATTTTCATTTGTTGTCAATTGAATCTGCGACCAAACTAAAAAGAAAACGGCTTCCCGGCAATGATGTGCCGGGAAGCCGTTTTTGAGGTGAGGGGAAAACGTAGGCAGGGTTCCAAACCCTGCCAACGCTCACCTTAAACAGAATCAGTTCTTGCCAACCGGCATCCCCGGCGGCGGCGTCACCGGTGTTATGCTGAATGCCGACACCAGCCACTTGCCGTCCACCCGCTGGCAGACGCTTATGAAAGAAGCTTCGTGCGTCATCGGTTTGCCGTCCATCATCATCGTTTCCTTCTGCGACCACTGGGACACTGCCACGTCGGGGCTTAGGAATCGCAGGTTCAGTTCGCCTATTTCGATTTGGCTTTTTGGCATGTTTGTCCAAGCCTTGAACAGTTCAGCGTGCGCCAGTTCCACTGCCTTCCTGCCTTTGAGCACCATGCCGTAGGGGCTGATGAAGTCCACGTCTTCGGCATAAATGGCGGCAAAACGGGCGGCGTCACGAGCCTCGAAAGCGGCGTAGGCTTCCTTGCCGAGGGCGTTGATGGCAGCCTGGTCAGCTTCGAAATCGGGGAAAGGCATTTTCGGCGTCAGTTGGTCAAACTCGATGAGCCAATTGCCTTTCACCTTGCGCAGCACTGCCGAGGAGGTGTTTTTGCCAACGATTTTTTGCCCTTGCATGGAAAACTCACCTTCCGAATCCCAGGTGATGACGGCGATTTCGGGTGTGAGGAGTCGCCAGGAGGTCAGCTTGTAGGTGAATTTTGGCTTGGCGTCCATCATTTTTTCGAACGCTGCCCAGTCTGCCTGAAGCGCCGCCAAGCCTTGGGTCAGCCGCCCGTCAGGGCTAATTTCGGTGGCTTCGGGCGAGTAGTATTTTTTCAAACCCTCGAAGCCGCTGGTTTCAAAAGCCGTGTACACTTTTTTCAGGTAAGCCTCGAAAGTGGCTTGGTTGTCAGCGGTTTGCGCCGAGGCGGTTTTCGTGAGAGAACCGAAAGCCAGGAGAAAGAAGAAGATGATTGCTGTTTTCATTGTCGTTCAAATTTTAATGGTGAAAAGATGGGTCGGGTCAATTTCCAGGCGAGCGACAGAGCATCACCGGAAATTGACGCAACA
>CAZHLB010000319.1:0-7641 GCA_964533005.1 uncultured Saprospiraceae bacterium | reverse complement strand
TCCTGGCGCTTTTCTTTGATAAACGGGCTGGTAAAAAATCCAATCAACAACGCCGACGAGCCCAGGAAAAACAGCGCATTCAGCACCGGCAAGTCCACTGCCCAACCCGGTGCATCTTCCGTAAAAACAGATGCCGCCAGCATAAGCAGGCTGAAAAAAGTAGTGAAGGAAAATAGCGCCTGTTCGTAAAAATAAGTCGGAGCAGGCGGCGTCGCTTTGTCTGGATGTTGCACAGCAGGAAGTGGTAAAATTGACTCAGCGAAAAATGCAAGAGATTGACGGTGAATCAATTGGCTTGCCTCCGCCGGGTCGAGCGCATGAGTTTGTGCCAGAAGGTTTTTGAGTAAAAACTTGAAAACAAGGGGAGAAGAAACAGGGGAGAGTAGATTGGAATGGGGAAGAATTGCACTCGCCAATTCACAAATTGCAAGCCAAAGAAGCGGAGGGTTCTTGAAATTTCTCTTCCAAAAGCAAGAGGCTCGCAGTAGCGAGCCTCTTGCTTTTGGAATCCATTGGTTGACTATTTTTCACTGCACCGGCGGCGCTTCCGGCTCCGCCGGGGGCTCCTCGAAAATTTCTTTCATTTCTTTTTTCATCATGGTTTTGATGAAATCGCCCAAATCTTCCAGGCGCAGGTTGGCTTTCATCGAGACGAAAACCATCTCGCCTTCCGCAGGGTCGTTGTACAAAACCAATAGGTTTTCGATGACGCCGCCTTGCTCCCGAATCATGATTTTCACGTCCATCGAGCCTTCCCGAATCATAATGAGGTCGTCGAAATGGTCACGCCGGAGGTCTTCGGCGAGTTTCTTGACGGCGTCCTGCGGGATGCCGCCGTCGCCGTCTTCGGAAAACATGATGCGGGTCGTGCCGATTTTGCGAGCCAGTTCGAGCGCCATTTTTTCCTCCGGCTCGGTGACTTTGCCTTTGGCAATCTTGAGTCCCAGGCGAGCCAGCCAGCCGGGGACTTTCATGTTTTGCACCCCGTTCTCTTTTTTGTGCTCCCGGTAGAATTTATTGAGCGCCCTGTTTTGGCTGAAAGCCGCCAATGGCAAGGCGAGCAGGCAGATGAAAAGCAGCAGATTTTTCATTGGATGTGATTGGAAATTGGTGATTGGTGATTGGGCTGCCCCAATCACCAGTCACCAATCACTACTTCATTCGTTGCCGTTGGTGGATGGCTTTTTCCCTTTTTCGTCAAAGGCTTTGGTGAGCTTGCCAACCTGGTTCAGGTCAATGCTTCCCTCAAAACTGAGCAGCACGAACTCCTCGTCCTCGCCACCCACAAGCAGGAGCAATTCATTGACGACGTTGCCGCCGTTGCTGTTTTTGACGAGAAATTTCACGTTCTCCTTTTTGCCTTCCCGCACTTCCAACAGCGTCTCATACTCGTTTTGGTTGATGATGCCGAGGGCTTCTTTATAAAACTGCCCGCCGTCTTCTTCGCAGGTGAGGATACGCAACCCTTTCAGGTCTTTGCAGACGGAGAGGATGGCTTCGGCTTCCTCGTCTTCGAGGTCAAGCTCCATTTTGTTAATCATGTCGAACATCTTGCCGCTGACATAGACGACAGTGAATCGCTCGTCGTCCATGTACTTGGAGAAGTACTTGGAGATGGCATCCTCTTGAGCGAGGGCGCTGGTTGCAGAGAAAATTGCGAGGAAAAAAATCAGAATCTTCATGATGGTAAGTTGTTGATTGATGAATAGTTAGGTGATTGTTCAGCCCGTGCCGCCAAACTCCAGTTTGGCGGGGGTTGCTCCGCCAAACTGGAGTTTGGCGGCACGGGCTCAAAAAATCACTTGAAATATTTGCCGACTTTTTCGGTTTTCGAGACTTCCTCGACTGCTTTTTCCGAGCCTTTCTTCAGCTTGGAGGAGAGCAGTTTGAGGGCTTCTTTGGTTTGCTCGTATGCCAATTCGGGGTCTTTGATTTCATATTTTGACCAGTCAATTGCTTGCTGTTTTTCAGGGGCAAAACGTGGCTTGACCAGCAAAAAAGCGCCGAACAGCACGACTATCGCAGCAGCGATTCGCAGCAATGGTCTGATGAATTGGCGATTGGGCGTGATGGCAAAACGGCGGTTGCGCAGGGTGCGGATTTTGGCGGTTTTGCCTTCGGCTTGCAAGTTTGCGAGCAGGCGGCGGTCAAAATCGCTGTTCAAGGTTTGCTGCCGCTCCGTCTTCAGGAATTGAAAAAGCGGTGCGTACTGTTGCAGGGACTCGTCCACTTCGTCGCCGGTGAAGTAGGCTTGAAGTTGCGCCTCTTCTTCCAGCGAGGTCTCGCCGTCAAAATACTTTTTGATTAACTCATTGATATTCATTGCAAAAGCTTTTGGTAATTGGTCAAATTCAATACACGAGTTTGAGGCTCGTCAACCCTTCACGCACCGCCTTCCTCGCTCGAAAAAGGTAAACTTTCACCTGTTCGAGCGGCAGTTCCAACGTCTCGGCGATTTCCTGGTAACTCAAACCTTCGATGTCTCGCAGGTGCATGATGTGCTGCTGTTTTTCGGGCAGGCGAGTCATCAGGTTTTTCACCTGGGCAAACGTGTCGTTTTCGGCTACCAACTGAAAAGGCGAAGCAGCATGGTCGTGCAGGTCGAAGCCCGATTTCATTGGCTCCAGGCGCTTGTGCCGGGAGCGGAGTTTATCTATCGAATGGTTTTTTGTTGCCGTGATGAGCCAGGCTTCCGGGTTTGCGATGCCGTCGAAATTTTGGCAGTGATTCCAGAATTTGATGAAGACTTCCTGCACCACGTCCTCCGCCTCGGCGGCATGCTCCACGATTCGCAGGGCGAAGCGGTAGAGCTTGTTTTTGATTGGAAGGATGTTGGTTTGAAACTCTTGCAGACTCATTGTACTGGTGCGACGAAGGCGATTTTGGATTTGTTACAGGGCTTGAAAATAAGCCGGGATTTTTTTTTCCGGGTTAAACATTGGCAAAGGCTTGAAGCCACCGGGCTACCTTTGCTGTTAAATGGTTAAATGGTTAAATGGCTGAACAGCCATTTAACCATTCAGCCATTTAACCATTTAACCATTCAGCCATTTAATAATGACCAAACTCGACCGCCTGCTCGTCACGAACTTCCTGCCACCATTCGTCGTGACGTTTTTCATTGCGATGTTCGTTTTCGTGATGCAGACCCTTTGGCTCTACATTGATGACATCGCAGGCAAGGGCGTGGGCTTTTTTTTGATAGTCGAGTTGGTGGGCTACATGTCGGTTTCGATGATTCCGCTGTCGTTGCCGGTGGCGGTTTTGATTTCCTCGGTGATGGTTTTGGGCAATTTGGCAGAGCGGTACGAGCTGTCGAGCATCAAATCGGCAGGCGTTTCGCTCTGGCGGGTGATGCACCCGATTGGCGTGGTGACGGCTTTCATTGCCTTGTTTTCCTTCTTCTGCTCCAACTTTTTCATCCCCGTTTCCAACCTGAAATTCAAATCCCGCCTGCACGATATCCGCAATCAAAAGCCTGCCCTGAGCATGGAAGAGAGCTTGTTCAACGAGGATTTTCAAGGCTTTTCCATCCGCATCGGCGACAAACATCCCGACAACCGCACCCTCGAAGAGGTGCTCATGTACGACAACCACGAGGCGGGCGAAGGCAGGCTAACGGTGGTGGCGGCGGACAGCGGGGTGATGTCTGTTTCCACCGACCAGCAATATTTCGTGATGCAGCTTTACAATGGCAGCCAATACGTCGAGCCGAAGCCGGTGATGAAGCAAGGCAAACGAAACTACCCGATGGTGCGCACCACTTTCCAGGAATGGACGAAGGTTTTCAACCTGGACGAGTTCGAGATTGACCGCACGGACGAGAGCCTGTTCAAGTCGCACCACACGATGTTGAGCAACCGCCAACTGAAAACTGCCATTGATTCCATCGACGTGGAAATCGAGGAGAAGCTGCAACGCCAGGCGGACGACACCGACAAACATTTCTTTTTTTGGAACGAAGCCTTGAAGGAAAGAACCAAAGAAGAGCGAAAAAACAAGAAGCCCATTTATTGGGCAAATTCGCCAAAGAAGGATACTGCGGCACAAACGCCTGGCTCTTCCAGCCCATTGACTCCCAAAATGCCTGCTGGGAAAGACGTAAAGCCTGGCGGTCAAAATTCGCCTTCATCCAAATCCACTTCACCGCAAACTTCTGGCAATCAAAACATTAAGCCTATAAAGCCATCCCTTTCAGACAAGATTGCACAAGAAAAAAATGCAAACAGGCAGGGCAAGAAGGCGAAATCAAGCCCACCTGGTTCACCTGCCCCGGCTGGCGCTGGCTCGCTTTCCACCTCCAACAAAATTCCGGGTCAGCCCTTGCAAAACACGTCGCCGAGAATCACGCCTGCGCCTCAAGCGCCATTCAAGCAGACCATCAACAAAGACTTGAAAGCATACGAGTCCATCCTGCAAACCTTTCCCCGGCAAAACTGGCCCGAGCTTTACGACAAGGCAAAAACCGTCAGCCGCACCCTGCACGACCAGGCGGAAAGCGCACAAAAATCACTGAAAAGAACCCGTGAATCGAAGGTGAAACACGTCTATGAGTTTCACATGAAATTCAGCCTGGCAGTGGCTTGCATCATTTTTTTGTTCGTCGGAGCGCCGATGGGAGCAATCGTTCGCAAGGGTGGTTTCGGATGGCCCCTGCTCATTTCGATTGTGTTTTTCATGCTGTTCATCGTGATTGGGATTTTCAGCAAAAACATTGCGGAACGCTTTGTCATCGAGGCAATTCCGGCGGCTTGGATGAATTGTTTGGTGGTTTTCCCGATGGGCTTGGTGCTGACTTTTTGGGCGATGCGGGATATGAATTTGACGCAGGTGGCGGACTTTTTTAAGGTGAAAAAACTTCGGTTCAGGCGATAACTTTGCCCAAACCTTTTCCATCAATATGACTAACGAAAAATCCAACCTCACGCTTTACGCAACCGTCGCCGTCGCTGCGCTCGGTTATTTCGTGGACATTTACGACTTGCTGCTTTTCAGCATCATCCGCATCGAAAGCCTTAAATCCATTGGCGTTTCCGACCCGGCTGACCTTCAAAACATCGGCTTGAGCTTGCTCAACTGGCAGATGGCGGGGATGCTCATCGGCGGCATCGCCTGGGGCATTTTGGGCGACAAAAAGGGAAGGCTTTCCGTGCTTTTTGGCTCCATCATTCTTTATTCATTGGCAAACATCGCCAACGGTTTCGTGCAGACGGTTGACCAGTACAAAGTGCTGCGGCTCATCGCAGGCTTGGGTTTGGCGGGCGAATTGGGCGCAGGCATCACCCTGGTCAGCGAAATCATGTCGAAGGAAAAACGAGGTTACGGCACGACCATCGTGGCGAGCATCGGCATCCTCGGCGCAGTGGCGGCATATTTCGTCAGCCAAGAATGGCAGTGGCGCACTGCTTATTTCGTGGGTGGCGGGCTTGGGCTGGCGCTGCTGATTTTGCGCATTTCGGTGCTCGAATCAGGGATGTTCAAAAACATCCGACATGCGCCGGTGGAGCGGGGGAATTTTTTGCGGCTGTTTTCCAACCGGCAGCTTTTTGTGCGCTACATGCGGTGCATTTTGGTGGGTTTGCCCACCTGGTTCGTGGTTGGAATTTTGGTGACGCTTGCGCCGGAATTCAGCAAAACCTTCGGCATGAGCGAGGCAGTGGTGACAGGCGGCAAAGCCATCATGTGGTGCTACGTGGGTTTGACTTTGGGCGATTTTTCCAGTGGAATGTTGAGCCAATGGCTCAAAAGCCGGAAAAAAGCGCTGCTGTTTTTCCACTTGTTTTCGGCGGCGACCATCGTTTGGTACCTGCTTTCCGGCGACATCAGCCAGTCTTCTTTTTACCTGAAAATCTTCTGCATCGGCTTCGGCGTGGGCTACTGGGCGGTGTTCGTGACCATCGCTTCGGAGAACTTCGGCACCAACCTGCGGGCGACCGTGACGACGACCGTGCCCAATTTCGCACGAGGGGCACTCGTACCTATCACGCTGTTTTTCAAGGCAGTAACTCCTTCTTTCGGGCTGATTGGCGGTGCGTTTGTCGTGGGCGGGACTTGCGTTGCGATTGCCTTGGCGGTGCTGTATTTTTTACCGGAGACGTTTGGGAAGGACTTGGATTATTTGGAACAGGAGGGAACGCATCTTTGAAAAACATCGCCCAGGTTTTCCGGGAAACAACGCCGGCAGGGTTTGGAATCCTGTCCTTTACAAATTGAATAAGCGGTAAGCACATCTGTCATCTTGAAAACCGGGGGTTACAAGATGATAGATGTTTACCCGCTCATTTATAGTCTTGCACAATGAAATCCTTTCTCGCCTGGCTCCTGATTTTAGCCGCCACCTACTCTTTCGGCTCCTACCTCGTTCAAAATCAGCACACAAACAGGTACGTCTGGTCAGATGCCGAAGGCTATTTTTTGTACCTGCCTTCCGTTTTCGTGCATGGCAATTTCAAAGACTACCGGGTTCGCACGAAAAATCAGTTCAAACGCTTTCCCGGCACGGATAAGATTTTCACCAAATACACTTGCGGCGTGGCGATGCTCGAAGCGCCGTTTTTCCTGGCGGCTTACGTGTCGAGATGGGTGCAGGGCTTCGAAGACCCGGGTTTTTACGAGACGGAAGACTACGGTGTGGCGATGCTCATGGGCGCTTGTTTTTACGGGGTGCTGGGGCTGTTTTTCGTTCATAAAACTTTGCGGCGGCACTTTGAAAATCCCTGGGCAGCCAGGTTGACCATCGCTTTGTTGCTGCTCGGCACGAACTTACTGCACTACATGGTGCGAGCGCCGGGAATGCCTCACGTCTATTCGTTTTTCTTAGCGAGCCTACTGATTTACCTCACGCCGGGCATTTTTGAAAAGCCAACCTGGTGGCGGTTTTTTGCCGCCGGAGGCTTGCTCGGCTGGCTGGTTTTGATTCGACCGACCAATGCCGTGCTCGCAATTTTTCCATTGCTTTATGGATTCACAAGTGGAAAGGCAGTAGCCGAACGCCTGCTTTTTTTCAAAAAACACCTGCCAAAAATATTGCTCGCCGCCCTGCCTGCCTTCCTGATTTGGCTGCCGCAATTGATGTATTGGCACTACGTGACCGGCGACTGGATTTATTATTCCTACAGAAAAGAAGGCTTCAACAACTGGGCAAACCCACCCATTCACAAAGTGTTTTTTTCTCCGCTCAACGGCTGGCTTTTGTACAACCCGGCGATGCTGTTTGCCTTGGCGGGAATGCCTTTTTTGCTGAAAAACAACCGGCACAACGGCTGGGCGGTGCTGTTGATTTTTGCCTTTTCAACTTACCTGTCTGCAAGTTGGTGGTGCTGGTGGTTTGGAGGAGCATTCGGGCAGCGCAACTACGTGGATTTGCTGCCGGTGCTGGCTTTCCCGATGTGTTTTGTTTTTGGGAAAATGCTGACAGCAGGGCGGTGGTTGCGGGCTGGCGGGCTGGCGGTAGTTGTACTTTTTTGCTTTTTCAATTTGCGGCTCATCCTTATTTATGAAGGCAAATGGAGCGACATGGATATGAATTGGGAGCGGTACGTGCAGATTGTGGAAAAGGCATTTTTTCTTTAAGCACCCCGTGCCGCCCAAAAACACATTTTGGGGGGGGCCCATACCCCAAACTGGGTTTTTGGGGCCCGG
>CAZHLB010000318.1:0-7661 GCA_964533005.1 uncultured Saprospiraceae bacterium | reverse complement strand
TGGTGGTTTGGTGGGTGGGACGTCTGACGTCCCACCCACCAAATCACCAAATCACCAAATCACCAAATCACCATTTGCAATGGGCGACTTAGCAAATATCTTCTTCAAATCCACTTTCATCGAGAACATGGTGCTGTCCTATTTCATTGGGATGTGCTCCTTTTTGGCAGTGTCAAAATCGGTGAAAACGGCGGTCGGCTTGGGCGGCGCAGTCATTTTCGTTTTGGTGCTGACCGTACCGCTCAATTGGGTCATCAGCGAGTTGGTCTTGGGCCCCAACGGCATCTTCAAAATGGACTTGACCTTTCTGCGCTTCATTCTTTTCATCGCCACCATTGCCGCTTCGGTGCAGTTGGTGGAAATGGCGGTGGAGAAATATTCACCGGCACTCTACAACGCACTCGGCATTTTCCTGCCGCTCATCACGGTGAACTGCGCCATTCTCGGCGCTGCGCTTTTCATGGTGGCGAGGGAATACAACTTTACAGAAAGCGTGACTTACGGCGTCGGCAGCGGCGTCGGTTGGGCGCTGGCAATCATCGTGATGGCTGCCATTCGTGAAAAAATCAAGTACAGCAATATCCCTGCACCGCTGCGGGGTTTGGGCATCGCTTTCATTCTCACCGGCTTGATGGGGCTTGCCTTCATGGGCTTGATGGGCATCAATCCTGCCACGTACATGAAATAAAAACAGGGATGAGGGATGAGGGATGAGGAATGACCCCCTCATCCCTCATCCCTCATCCCTCATCCCTGAATATGATTTTTCTTTTCGATGTCATGTTTGTCGTTTGGGGGGCGGTGGCGTTCACCGTCATCATGCTTTTCCTCAGCTTCGGGTTGATTTACGCCCAGTCGAAATTGGTGGCGCAGGGCGACGTGAAAATCATCATCAACGGCGAGGAGGACAAGCCGCTGCTGGTCAAGCCCGGTTCGTCGCTGCTCTCGGCGCTGTCTGGCATGAACGTGTTTTTGCCTTCGGCTTGCGGCGGCGGCGGCACTTGCGCCATGTGCAAATGCCACGTGGATGCAGGCGGCGGCGACGTTTTGCCAACGGAAATGAACCACCTGAACCGCAAGCAAGTCGCCGAGCACGTGCGCCTTGCCTGCCAGGTGAAGGTGCGGCAGGACATGAAAATCCGGGTGCCAGAGGAGATTTTTGGCATCAAGAAATGGGAGTGCGAAGTTGAGTCGAATTACAACGTGGCGACTTTCATCAAGGAATTCGTAGTGAAATTGCCGCCAGGCGAGACCCTGCATTTCGAATCGGGCGGCTACATTCAGATTGACGTGCCTGCCATCGAATGCGATTTCAAAGGCATTGACATCACCTCGCACCCTCGCATGGGCAAAAAACCGGACGAGTACAAGCCGGAATGGGACAAGTTCAACCTTTGGAAATTGAAGATGAAGAACGACGAACCCATCTTCCGTGCCTACTCGATGGCGAACCACCCGGCGGAAGGCAACCGCATCATGCTCAACATCCGCATCGCCACTCCGCCTTGGGATAGGACGGCGAAGGATTGGATGCAGGTGAATCCAGGCATTTGTTCCAGCTTCGTTTTCACCCGCAACCCCGGTGATAAGGTGGTGATTTCAGGTCCCTACGGCGAGTTTTTCATCAAGCCGACAAAGAAGGAAATGGTCTATATCGGCGGCGGGGCAGGCATGGCGCCGCTGCGGTCGCACATTTTCCACCTGTTCCACACCTTGAAAACGACCGACCGGACGGTGAGCTACTGGTACGGCGGGCGCTCGCTGCGAGAGCTTTTTTACACGGAAGACTTCACGGAAATTGAAAAACAGTTTTCCAATTTCAAATATCATATTGCCCTGAGCGAGCCGCTGCCGGAGGACAATTGGACGGGTCCCAAAGGCTTCATCCACCAGGTGGTTTTCGAGAACTATTTGAAAAACCACCCGGAGCCGGAAGAAATCGAATACTACCTCTGCGGTCCCCCGCTCATGTTGCAGGCGGTGATGAAAATGCTGAACGATTTGGGGGTGCCGGAGGAGAATATTGCGTTTGATGATTTTGGCAGTTAATCAAAATGAAAGAGGCTGAACGGAAACCGTTCAGCCTCTTTCATTTTGGGTCGAAGCGAGAAATGTCATTTTTTTCAAAAATGACATTTCTATTCACCTTTTCCTCGCCGCATCTAACTGCACGCTGACTTCTTGTTCTTGATTTCCCCGCTTCACTTTCAGCTTCACCGTGTCGCCCGCCTTATATTTTTCCAGCGCAAGAATCAGGTCGTTGCTCGATTCCACTTTATCGCCGTTGACGGCGGTGATAAGGTCGCCGTATCGAATGCGCCCGGCTCGGTCACGGTAGGTTGACTGCAAGCCTGCCCGGTCGGCGGCGCTGCCCTTGACAACACTCAGGATGAGAGCGCCTTCCAAATTCAATTGTTTGGTGGCTTGTGCCGAGGCAAGGTTGACGCCCAAAGTCGGTCTCATGATTTGCCCATGCTGAATGAGTTCGGGAACGACCCACTTCACCACGTCCACCGGGATTGAAAAACCTATGCCTGCCGACGCTCCCGACGGGCTGTAAATCGCCGTGTTCACGCCAATCAACTGCCCGGAAGAATTGAGCAATGGCCCGCCTGAGTTACCGGGATTGATAGCAGCGTCCGACTGAATCACATCCCGAATTGGGATGCCGCTGACCGATTGAATTTCCCTGCCGAGGGCGCTGATAATACCCGTCGTCAAGCTCTGGTCGAGACCAAACGGGTTGCCGATGGCAAAGACTGCCTGACCTACCAACAGGTTTTCAGAAGCGCCGACCTGGATGGGCTTCAGCGATTTTGCAGGCGCTTCGATTTTCAACACTGCCAGGTCTTTGTCAGGCGCCGTGCCAATCACTTCGGCATCCCAGGTGGAGTGGTCGGCGAGGGTAACTTGCGCACGGTCAGCGCTTTGGATGACGTGGAAATTGGTGATGATGTGCCCCTGCGTGTTCCAGACGAATCCGGAGCCGCTGCCTTGCGGGATTTCCATCACGTTTTGGCTCCAGATATCTTGCTGGTAGCGGCTGGTGGTGATGAAACAAACCGACGGAGCGGCATTTTCAAACAGGCGGATGATGGCTTTTTCCGCTTCCGTCAAACCGGCGGGCGGCGTCATTTTGGCAGGCACGGCGGTTGCGTCCTCGTTTGAATTGTAAGGCGTTTCTTCGGAACTCACCTGGGGGCGAGGGGGGGCGTCCGAATGAAAACGGTTGTTCCAGGCAGAGCCGGCAAAAAAGCCGCCGACAAGCAGCAGTACCCAAAGAATGGGGCGAAAAATGGAGTTGCGTCGCATGGTGATTTAGTTTTTAAGTACCCTGAAAACTAAGTAGTTGAGGGATGGCCATCGGTGATGAAGCCAATCTTCACGGAGGGAGGACTGGCTTCATCACCGATAGCCACCCCTAATTTAGTAGTTCCATCAAAACAAGTTACGTCCTGTTTTTGATTCTGGCTTCGCCAGGTTGTCCCCGCCACCGCCGCAGTTCGTTTCGCAATCGTTCTTGACTTATCCCTCGCTGTCGCAGCTCATTTCATTGCTTTAAATCAATATCGTGCCGCTGAGGTAGTGACCGTTCCTCTCATTTATAACTTCGTAGATGCCGCAGCATTCCGTCAGTTTTTGATTGGAATATACCTTCAGGTTGCCACCCACGCCTATCAGGTTGTCTAAGCCATATAGCATATCCAACTGAGTGTTCGTCTTGATGTTCAAGATGCCGCCGATGGTATCTAAGTTCATTAGCCACGACAAGCTGTCCAGCCCCGTGATTTCGAGGGTGATGTTGCCGGTGGCTTTGCGTAGGTTGACTTGCTTCACCAGGCTACCAATGCCTGTGTTTTGGATGGTCAGGTTGCCTTGAATGACCGATGAATTGCCATCGTATCTACAGTTCCTATCTTTTCAGCCTGTCCTATAATTATCTCGTTCAGGGTCTTACCACCATCACTTTCAAAATTTTTGAACCATTGATTTGCCCCGTCCTCAAGTAAACAAAGAAAATCCCTTCCCCCTCAATACGGAATAACTCATTGAAATGCAGCATATCCTCCCTCGTGCGAATTTCTAGTCGCCTGCCATTCACGTCAAAAATCTCGATGGTCAAAATCCCTCGCTCTGCAAGGTCTGCTTCCAACCGGAACTCGCCCGAAGTAACGTTGGGATATAGTTTGTGGTAAATAATGCCTTCGTTTTCTGCATTCAGCCTGCAATTATTCACCTGCACCTGCTTGACGATGGAAAAATTGTCGCAGCCCTCCTCCGACACGACCACCGAGATTTGGTAAGTGCCTGCCGCACCATAAATATGCGCTGGGTCTCGCTCCGTGCTGCGAGGATGCTGCCCGTGCCGCCGGAAACACCTTCGGCGGAAGGCGTTGCGTCGTTCACGACCATGCTGAAATAGCCGAGTTTGACGATATCGCCTTCGACCAGCGGGATGGGCGCTTGACCATTGCCTTTCACGGTTCCGTAGTCGGTGTCGAAAACTTCGCAGCCGCTCGGCGGCACTCGTTGCTCTTCTTTTTGTTCGGCAGCCAAGCCGCTGCTGCCAAAAGTGCCGCCACCGCCACCCCCGACCCCTGAAGGGGAGCCAACCCCACCGCCAAATGGGTTGCCGCTGCCACCGCCGAAGGGATTGCCGCCGCCTGTTCCGCCACCACCTGACCCGCCAAACGGGTCAAACGGGTCGCCACCGCTGCCCGTGTAGGTGAAGGAGCAGACTTCGCTTTTGCCATTATTTTGAAAAAGCAAGCCTGCCCAGAGTGCAGATTTCGCTGTTACACGCCAAGCGTAGATTTTACCGGGTTCAAGTTGCGGCTCGGATTGACTATATAATAAGGTAGGCGACATGGTGGTGGTCTCGAAAACGGAGAGGCTGAAATCGAAGGCGTCGTTTGGATTTGCGCCGGGCAGGATTTCTTTCAGTTCAAAAAAATACTCCACCGGGGCAGGCGAATTGGACGAGCCGAGTTTTAGTCTTTCGGGGTCGTTCAACTTCCTTTGATTTGCAGGGGTTATCTTTGTCGAATCGTTTACTTTGTCAAAAACTCAAATCATGCAAGCAACAGCCATTCAACAATCACCTGCGATTTCAACTCATCCTGCCCAAACCAACGGAAGCCAGGGCAAGCGCGTCTCGTGGGAAGAGTTTCAGCAGAAATACGCTAACCGCGAGGACGGCTTCAAGTATGAGTGGGTGGACGGCATGGTCGAAAAAACAAAACGGACTATGGACAGAACTCAATCCTACCTCTTGTGGAACCTGCTCGACTTCTTTGACGAACTTAAGCTCGCAGGCAAAGTCACAGGTCGCTTGCTTTCCGAAGTCGAACTTTTTTTCCTCGCCAATTCCCGCCGTCCTGACATCGCCTGGTTTGTCGAAGAGCAGATTTACAATCTCGCAGACCCGGCAGCCCGCGACGTTCCTGCCTTCGTCATCGAAGTCATTTCCACCAACGACCAAATCAATGCGGTGAAGAAAAAAATGGTCAACTACCGGGACGCCGGGGTGAAAGTTGTTTGGCACATTTTCCCGCAACTCAAGCAAGTGGATGTTTATTCGGGTGAGCGCCTCAACAAAATCACCAGTTTGGAAGGGGAGGAAATTTGCTCCGCCGCCCCAGCACTTCCCGCATTTGCCTTGTCTGTGAATGATATTTTCAAAAAACCGCTCAAGCCAGCGTGACTTTTCAAGCTGACCGCAGGTTTCCGAAACCTTCAAGGTTTCGGAAACCTGCCTCACTGCTTGCCTCCCGTCCTCTCTTCCTTCTTCTTTTTTCCGCTTTTTTCTCCCCGTTTTCACCCTTTTCCACCTCCTTCGGCTTGCGGGCGAAAGTGTACTGGTAGCCCAGCGTCCCCACGATTTCACCAAAGCGGTCGCTCGATTTCTTCGTGTCCAAGTAGCCCCAATTCAACACGATGGCGTGGGCGTTCGAGACTTTCCAATTGGCTTTGAGTGCGGCATTGAGGTTGGTGTTGCCGCCCCCAACGGCTGTCAATTTTGTGAGGAACCAATTGAAATCAGCGCCGAGGTTCAGCTTCCCTTCGAGCAATTTTTTGGTCGCCCCGACGCCCGCTCCGTAGCGGCGCATCTGCATTTGCGACAGCTCGTTCTGGTTGTAATTGGTCTTGAGGGAAAAATTCCACTTGCTGGAAAGTGCCAGCGTGTAAATGAAATTGCCGACCAGCATCCGGCTCGCAGAGCTGGCAGTCGGGTGTCAATGCTGTTGAAATCGTCTTTCGCTGAAAACAGCGACAGGTCAATAAAATCTTCCGCCGTGCCGTAGCCTTAGAAAATTGTACTCTTGCTGAGTCAGTTCAAACATGAAGTCTAATGGAAACCGGTCAATATTTCGCCTCACGGCTTCTTTGAGTCGCTTGGTTTCAACCTCGTACAATTCGGCAAGGTCAATATCGAGCATCACTTTCTGCCCTCTGATGACGTGGATTTTATTCTGAATAATTTGCAGTTCTTTCATGGCGCTTGTTTTGCGCCAAATGTAGGGTTGCCTTTTGACGGAAAAGAATAGTTGTTTTTCCAATTATTGGCTTCGATATATCCATCGTTTTTTCAATTGACGGTTATTCCAACGCCTTCTCAACTACCACCAAATCCCGCTTCGCCAAATCCAGGTTAAATGCAGGTTCCCGCCCATTTTTCAAGGCATCTATAAAGTCGGAAAACATCGCCCCATATCCTTGTATATCTCGCAAACCGGGAAATATAAGCCGCCATTTTTTTCCTCTCACGAATATGAATATGCCATTCGATTCAAAAGATATGGAACCATTCGTGCCATATATTCTCGATATGCGCAAGCCAGATAATAGCGTATTTATTTCCCAGGAATATAGCAAAGTAGCAACGCCGCCGTCCGCATATTTTAGCACGACTTGAATGCTACGCTCCATATTCATTTGCTCTTTTTTACCCGGTCGAGAACCTTGCACGGATTCGATGTCGTAGCCCAGATTGGATAGGTAATTTATCCAATGAATGCCGCCCTCGAAAAGCGAGCCGCCGCCGCTCAAAGAAGGTTCGTCCCGCCAGTTGCCGGTTTTTTGGGTTTTGGTGGCGTTCAGGACGAGGAATTTCACATCGCCAATCAGCCCTTCGGCGAGGACTTGGCGCAGGCGGGCGAGGCTGGGTTTGTAAAAATAATTTTCCGCCACCATCACCTGGACGCCCGTTTTCTGCCGCTCCATCTGCACCCGGTCGAAGTCGTGGGAATGCAGGAACGGCGGCTTTTCCACGATGACGTGCTTGCCTGCACGAATGGCTGCGAACGTCCATTCGAGGTGGCTGGCGGGCGGGGTCAGGATGAGCGCTACGTCAATTTCCGGCGAGGCAAGGACAGCTTCGTAGCTTCCAAAATGCCCGTGCCCGTTGAATTTTTTGCAAAAAGCAGCCGCCTTTTCCGCTGAACGGCTGGCGTAGAACCTGTGGACGTTGGGGAATTTTTTCAGCGTTTTCGAGTGAATTTCGGCGGCGAAGCCGCAGCCGAGGAAGGCGATGCGAAGGGGTTGGTCAGCGTCTGTTTTTTTGAATTGCATGGCAAGAAATTTTCAACGCAAAAGACGCAAAAAATGAATCATTCCGAATTTTGGTTTAGGCAGGTTTAGCGAGGTTTAGAAGGTTTAAA
>CAZHLB010000317.1:0-7672 GCA_964533005.1 uncultured Saprospiraceae bacterium | reverse complement strand
CCTCCCAACGTCCCAATCCTTAATATCCTTTGAAATCCTGCAAATCCTAATTCAAAAAAAATAGCTCAGGCTCCCCTTCAAAAAGAAAGGTGCGCCCGGTGTAAAATGCAACTCGGTCACGGATGCAGTTTCATCGGCGAGGCGGCTTTCCGTCTCGAATTGCGCTTCGTTAAAGTCGTTGTTGAACAGGTTCTGAATGGTCAGATTTATCTCGTACCGGGGCTTTTTCAAGCCAGCCAGCAGGTCGGTGAGGAAGTGCCCCTCGGCGGTCAAACTGCCGTCTTCATTGGCAGGCCGGTCGCCGACGTAGCGGATGCGGAGGCTGCCGTGCCAGCCGCTTTTGCTCTGCGCCGTCAGCCCGCCGATGGCGGTTTTGACGGGGGCAAGCGGGATGAAATTTTGACCCTCCGGCTCATCCTTCGCACGAGGATGGGCATAGCTAAAATCGGCGTCGGCAAAGAGCCAGGCAGTCGCTTGCCAGCGGGCGGAGATGTCGAAACCCTGGCGGCGGGTTCTGCCGCTCGCTTCGACGATGGCTTCGTCGCCGACGTAAACAAATTCTTGTTGGAGGTCGAGTTGCCAGAGGGAAAAATTCAGGAGCAGGCGAGGAAAAGGCTTGAAAATCGCTCCCGATTCGATTCCGAAGGCAGCAGGCAAAATTTGCCTGCCTGCCTGCGAAATCACGACTCTCGAATCGTTCGAGTGAAAACCTAATGCGGCGCTGAAGAAAAAACGTAGCGCCTTCGAGGGGGCAAAAATGAGATTGAATTTGGGCGAAACTGCGCCCTTCATTTGGTCACGGTGGTCATACAGTGAATCAAGCACGTTGTCGTAAGCGAAATAAAACCGGTCGTAGCGCAAACCGGCAACAAGTTGCCAGTGGTGGGAAAAGTCTAAAGTCTCTACTGCGTAAATGGCTGCGTTGACTTCTTGCACGTTGCCGAGAGCGAGCGGGAGGATTGTTTCCCGGCGATTTTTCGTGCGACTCAGTTCGATGTCGTCCACCTCGTCGTAGCGCAGTTGCAAGCCGATTTCCGATTGCAGGCGCTTGCCGCCGAGGTTAGTTTCACGATTCCAGGAGCCGTTGTATCCCAGAATGTTCCGATTTTCCCGCTGGCGAATTTGGTCGCCATTTACCGGGTCATTCAGGAAGAACGTGAAGTTAGAATAAAGCTCGAAATCGTAGCGTGTGAGGAATACCTGATTTTTCAAAAAAGTCTTTCCGTCGAGGTTTTTCAGGAAAATGAGGTTGAAATTTTGGCGGCTGGTCTCGCCGCCTTCCGAGTCGTCGAGGGAGCCGAAGCGCCCGATTTTTCCATCTGCCACCGCCCTGGCAGGCACTTGCCCGGAGGCGTCCCACCTGCTTTTAAACGTTGAAAATGAGACGCTTAGGCTTTGATTGTCGCCCACCAAGCCGGTGTATTTTCCCATCAAATTGAACCGGGTGAACTGCTGCGGGCTGTCGAAATAGCCATTCGAGAAAAAGTATTCCGAAGCTAAATAGGCGTTTTGGTTTTTGTTTTTTGCCGCCTCGCCGAGCAAGTCGAGCGCCGCCACACCCCGCCAGGTGTCGAACTGCCCGCCTTCGATTTTCACCATGCTTTGGCTCAGTGCATTTGCCGTTTGAAAATTCACGTGACCGGCGGTGGCGAAGTTTCCGGCACGTGCATCGTAAGTTCCTTTCGCAAAATCCACCTCCCGCACCAGTTCCGGGATGAGCCAGTGCAGGTCGGCATAACCCTGCCCGTGCGCATGGCTGACCATGTTGACCGGCAGCCCGTCCACTGTGATTTGGATGTCCGTGCCGTGGTCGAGGTCGAAGCCCCGCAGGAAAATTTGCTCCGCTTTGCCACCGCCGGCGTGCTGCGCAATGACCAATCCCGGCACGAGTCGAAGGATGTCTTGAGAAGAGTTCACCGGGCGGGTTTGAATGTCCAAAGCATTGATTGTGCGGAGGTTGGCGTTTGCAGCGACTTGAATTTCAACTGCCGGGAGGTCAATCTTTTCAGGGGAAAGCGGGATTTTGACGGCGGTGGTTTCGTGGTCTCTGACTTCGATTTGCAGGCTGGTTTTGGCGTAGCCGAGGTACGACACATTTATAGTAAAGACACCGGAAGGCAGGTCTGCGAAAGTGAAAATGCCCAGTTCGTCGGTTGCCGTGAATTTTCCCGTTTCCACCAGTTCTACGTTTGCGCCAGCCAGTCCCAGCCTCGTCTCGCTGTCGAGCGCCATGCCCCGAATCGTGCCGTTGTGGGCGGAGCAAAACGTGGCGGCAAGCAGAAAAAGGCTTGCCGCCAAACAATTGAAAAGAGGAAAACGGGTATTGAAACTTGAATTCATTTAGTCACGGTTTGAAGCTATTTACGAAGCGGTTCGACGGGCAGATTTCGGGTGGCGAAATTTTTTTCTTTTTCCTGCAAAGGGCGCAAAGGTTTCGCAAAGGGCGCCGAGGTGTGACTTTGCGCCCTCTGCGAAACCTCTGCGGACTTTGCGGGAAAAATTGAATGGCGTAGCCGGAAGCAGTTCGCCGGTAGTTTGTGCCAATTTGAAAAGGAAGGAAAATCTGAGCGAGTAGCTTTTGCGAGTTGACGATGCAAAGAAGGGAAGGGCGGTTGCTCAAAAAACAGGTCAATTTCTGCTCAAAATTTAGCCATAAGTTAGCGGCGGATTGTTTGTGTAGCAAGCCTATTTGCAAATCCAAAATCGTCTTTAGTTTTACCGCCAGGACGTTTCCGGCAAGTTTGAACTTTCAGGGCTTTCGGTCTTTGTGCCAAAAAGCCACCACTCATACAAGCTCAAACTAACTTCCGGGCATCGTTCCCAACCAGCTATTATTTTCCAATGCCTGCCATCCAGACACCACGTGAAAGCGAGTTGATTGCCTCCCTGCGGGAAGGCAACCAAAACGCCCTCGGCGAACTGTACGACCAGTACGGTTCAGCCTTGTTTGGCGTGGTGCTGCGAATCGTGCAGTCGCAGGAACAGGCAGAGGACGTGTTGCAGGAGGTTTTCGTGAAAATCTGGAAAAACATCGCCTCCTACGACGAAGCAAAAGGCAAGTTTTTCACCTGGGCGCTCAACATCGCCCGCAACTCGGCAATTGACACGCTCCGCTCCAGCGATTTCCGCAACCGGCAGAAAACCGACTCTTTCGATTTCATCGTATATGGAGCAAAGCACCCATCGTCAGAAGCATCCGTGGACACCATTGGCATTCGGGAAATCGTCAACCGGCTGGACGAAAAGCACCGGCGGGTGATTGATTTGGCGTATTTCCAGGGCTTTACCCAAACGGAAATCGAGCAGGAAATGAACATCCCCATCGGAACCGTCAAAACCCGTTTGCGCCTGGCACTCAGGGAGTTGAGAAAGATTTTTAGTTGAATGATAAATGATGAATGATGAATGATGAATGATGCAAACCATTCATCATTCATCATTCATCATTCAGAAAATGAACCTTCAGCCATTCATCACATCCGGCATTTTGGAGCTGTACGTCACCGGCTTGACCACGCCAGAGGAAACTCGGGAAGTGGAGGAAGTGGCATCGCAGCACCCCGAAGTTCAGGCAGAACTCGACGACATCCGCTCGGCGATGGAGTCGTATGCCGTTGCCCACCGGGTGCAGCCTCCGGAAGGTTTGAAGGATAAAATACTGAGCCGCCTGCACGACACCTCGCCAAAACCGAAAAAAAATGCACCTGCAAAAGCTGCCGCCGAACCTTCCTCCCGACCCATCGAGCGGGAACGCAAAGACAAAATGGTGGCGCTTCCCTGGCTGTTGGGTTTGGTTTTGCTGGGAGCTTTGGTTGCGGCATTCGTGTTTTTCAGCCAGGCAGCCGAATCCCGGCAACAGGCGGCCCAAGCCCAGGCACAATTCGAGCAACTCAAAAAGGAATGTGATGAAAAAGCGCAGCAGCAAGCCAAGCTGCACGAGCAATTCATCGCCCTGCGACACTGGGCGACCAAGCCTGTTCAGATGAAGGGCACGAAACTCGACCCTTCCGGTTTTGCCGTCGTTTACCACAACACGGACAGAGGAAAATCTTACCTCAACGTCGTCCAACTGCCTGCGCTTCAACCAGATAAACAGTACCAGCTTTGGGCTTTGGTCGGCGGGCAGCCCAAAGACCTGGGCGTTTTTAACCTGCCTGCGGAGGGTGACACTTTGCTCGAAGTGCCTTTCGTGAAAGAGGCAGAAGCCTTCGCCGTCACGCTGGAACCGAAGGGCGGCAGCCCTTCGCCAACCCTCGACCAGATGCACATTTATGGCGAGGTCGGCAGAGGCTAAAATTTTGCACCTTTGTAAAAACTTGTCAATTATGAATGCAACGATGTCTTTGACTGCCAAGCCAAGACGAGAACCTGAAAAGTTCATTGAGCCAGAAAAGCCCAGATATCCGAAAACGATAGAGGAATTTCTTTCCTGGAAGCCTGAAGATGGCTTTAAATACGAATGGAATGACGGCGTACTTGAAAAAACTCCTAAGATGATTACTTTCAAAACTCTCTACATCGTCGAGACTCTCAACTGGCATTTTTTTCACTTGTTGCCAAAACTGCCGCAACGAGGGTGCCTTTTTACCGAGCCGCAGGCGAACACCTCAATAAAGCAAGTAAGGGTTCCAGACATGGCTTACTACACTTCCGCTCAAATCGGCGAAGCAGCCAAAGGTGGAACTCCAGTGCCGGGTTTTGCCATCGAACTTGTCTCCGACAATGACCTCTACAAACACGTCTTCGGCAAGCTGGAAGAATACTTCCGGGCAGGCGTCCAAATCGTCTGGATAATTGACCCTTTCCTGAAAAAGGTCAACGTTTTCACCGCTCCTGACCAAGTCTCCATTTGCAGCGGCGCAAGGCTTTGCAGCGCCGAGCCGGTCATTCCTGGCTACGTAATATCTGTTGACGATATTTTTAAAGAGCCATAGTGCCGAGCCGAGATGTCATCTGAAAAAAAATGAAATTTTTTTTCAGATGACATCTCTTGCCCGAAAGCAGCTATTGGCGAAAAGGCAAAAGGCAAAAGTGGGCAGCGCCGTCCCCCACTTTTGCCTTTTGCCTTTTTACTTTTGCCTTATGAAAAATCCCATCATCGCCCCCAGCATCCTCGCCGCCGATTTCACCCGCCTTCAAGCCGAATTCGACCTGGTCAATCGCAGCGAAGCCGATTGGTTTCACCTCGACGTGATGGACGGGCGCTTCGTGCCCAACATCAGCTTCGGCATGTTCGTCGTGGAAGCCATGAAAAAAATGGCGCAAAAACCCCTCGACGTTCACCTGATGATTCTCGAACCGGAAAAATACGTGGAGGATTTTCGCAAGGCAGGCGCAGACGTCATCACCGTTCACTACGAAGCCTGCCCGCACCTGCACCGAAACATCCAGCAAATCAAGGCGACCGGCGCAAAAGCGGGCGTTGCGCTCAACCCGCACACGCCAGTTTCGGTACTGGAAGATTTGCTCGAAAACATTGATTTGGTGTGCATGATGTCGGTGAACCCGGGCTTCGGCGGGCAGAAATTCATCTACCGCACCCTGCCGAGAATTCAAAAATTGAAGGAGATGATTATCTCGCAAAATGCCAAAACGCTCATCGAGATAGACGGCGGGGTGGGTTTGCAAAATGCGCAGCGAATCTTGCAGGCGGGGGCGGATGTGCTGGTGGCGGGGAGCAGCGTTTTCAAGGCGGACGACCCGGAGGGGGTGATTTCGAGGATGAAAGCGTTGAGCAAGGAGGCAGTTTTTGTGTAGCCGGGAAAATTATTCCTCTCGCCCCATGAGCCAAGTAGCAAAGCTTTCCAGCACAGCCTTTTTCTCCGCCGACGCTTGCACCGCCTCAAGGTTGGCAAGCGCCGCCGCCTGAAATTCCTCTTTCAATTCTTCCGTCAACTCCCTGATTTTTAGCCGGTTAAAAATGCCGGTGACGGCAGCGACCTTCGTCGCCTCGTCTGTTGCCGGTGCGGAAAACCAGGCGAGCAATTCCTGTCTCATTTCTCCCTCCGCCAGTTCCAAGGCTTTCAGGTAGAGGTAAGTTTTTTTGTTTTGGACGATATCGCCGCCGGTCTTTTTGCCAAATTTCACCGGGTCGCCGAAGGCGTCGAGCAGGTCGTCCTGCAACTGAAAAGCGATGCCGAGGTTCCTGCCAAATTCGTACAAATGCGCCGCATCCTCCTCCCTTGCCCCACCGAGCAGCGCCCCGATTTGCATGGCGCAAGCCACCAGCACAGAGGTTTTCAACTCAATCATTTTCAGGTATTCTTCGATGCTCACGTCCTGCCGGGTCTCGAAATTCATGTCCATTTGTTGCCCTTCGCAAACCTCCGAAGCGGTGCGGGTGAACAGGCGCAAAATGCCCGGCAGGGCTGGCGTTTCGAGCCTGAGCAGGTATTCGTAAGCCTTCACCAGCATCACGTCGCCGGAAAGAATGGCGGTGCTCAGGTTGTATTTCACATGGACGGTCGGTTTGCCCCGGCGTAAAGGCGCAGCGTCCATGACATCGTCGTGCAGCAAAGTGAAATTGTGAAAAACTTCGATGGCGTAGGCGGCGGGCAAGGCACGTTCCACCGCATCGTCGAACAAGTGGCAACACATCAACAACGCCGCCGGTCGCAGGTGCTTTCCGCCCAAGCCGAGCACGTAATTGATAGGCTCGTACAACTCGATTGGCGCTTGGTCGAAGCGGTTTTGGCGGGCGTAGTTTTCATACACTGCCTGAAATTGGTGTAATGTTTGCGTCATCGAAGGCTGAATTTTTTTTGAAAGGATGAGCGGCAAAAGTAGCAACCCCCTTTTTGCAAAAGCCGCCGTTTGTTGAATTCCAATTGCTTCAGAAATAAGGCGTCCCCCCACGTTTCTTCCCGAATGCCTTCTCGTGATTTTGGCAGTCCCGTCTCATCCGGCGGCTTGCTCGAAATCTCCACGTTGGCACATTTATTTCCTTGCGACATCTAACGGCTTTGAAAAACCAACCCGCAATGCGCTGAAAATCAGCCATGCACGCTCAACCACACAACCATGGGAAAATCCAGACCTGTCAACATTCTATTGATTGAAGACAACCCCGGCGACATCCGCCTCGCCCAAGAAGCTTTCAAAGAAGGCAATTTCAACATCTGCCTTTCCGTGGCTACGGATGGCATCGAAGCCCTCCGTTATCTACGAAAATTGCCGCCTTACGAAGAAGTCTCCCTGCCCGATTTGATTTTGCTGGATTTGAATCTGCCAAAAAAAGACGGTCGGGAAGTCCTCAGCGAAATAAAATCCGACCCCGACCTGCGCTGCATCCCGGTCGTCATCCTCACCACTTCCAACGCCGAGGCAGACATCCAAAACTGCTACAAACTCCACGTCAATTGCTACATCAACAAGCCGGTTGACTTCGACAGGTTCTTCGACATCATCCAAACCATCGAAGCCTTCTGGCTGCGCACCGCTACCCTGCCTACTATGACAAGGTAGAGAGGTATGAGGTATGAGGTATGAGGTATGGGGGCATACCTCATACCTCATACCTCATACCTCAATCTCTGATTTCATGAACTCAAAATACAAGACGTCCATACTTTTGATTGAAGACGATGCTGGCGATGCCGAATTGATTGAGGTTTTGCTGGTGGAGGCGGGCATTAAATTCGAGATGCACCGCACGGAAACGCTGTTCGAGGGG
>CAZHLB010000316.1:0-7705 GCA_964533005.1 uncultured Saprospiraceae bacterium | reverse complement strand
TTTTCAAAATTTTTCTCAAAAAACACCGCTCTCTGAAAGACCTCTCGCAAAATATTCAATGAAAAAGGGTTCGAGGCGACGACTGCCTCAAACCCTTGTTTTTTTGAAAGCTATTTAAGGTCAACTCCCTTTTTCATCCCGGGGCGGTCGAGCACCTCGTCCACCAGACCGTAGTCTTTAGCGTTGTGCGCCGTCATCCAGTTGTCACGGTCGCAGTCCACTTCGATTTTTTCGTAAGGCTGTTCCGTGTGGTGAGCGAGGATGTCGTACAGTTCTTTTTGCATGGCTTTGATGAGCTTGTACGAAATTTCCATGTCGGAAACCTGACCCTGCATTCCGCCGAGCGGCTGGTGAATCATGACCCGGCTATGTTTCAGGCAAGTGCGTTTGCCCTTTGCTCCGGCAGCCAGCAAAACGGCAGCCATCGAAGCAGCCAAGCCCGTGCAAATCGTGCCCACATCGGGGTTGATGTACTGCATGGTGTCGTAAATGCCCATGCCCGCAATCACCGAGCCGCCGGGGCTGTTGATGTACATCTGCACGTCCCGTTTGTTGTCGGCGGAATCGAGAAACAGCAATTGCGCTTGGACAATATTCGCCACCTCGTCCCCGATGGGGATGCCGAGGAAAATAATCCTGTCCATCATCAGGCGGGAAAAAACGTCCAGTGCCTGGATGTTCATCTGCCGTTCTTCAATCACGTAGGGTGTGAAGCCGTAAATATTGGGCGCAGCCACCTGGAGCGTTTTGTCAAAATACTTCTCCACGTGCATCCGTCCCAAACCGACGTGCTTGGTCGCATACTTCAGGAATTCATCTTTCTGGAACATACTTCGATTACTTTTTTTGTCACCCTGGAAGGGTCGGATTTCGGATTTCCCCCGAGCAGTCGGGGCAAATCCGAAATCGAAAAGGAAACGCCTTTTCTAAAGTGTGGTTGAGGCGGGGGTGAAAATGAGGCTATTCTTCGCTTTCCACTGGCGTTTCAGCTTCTACCAATGTTTCAACTTCCACCGGAATTTCCGCATGGACAGCTTCTTCGGCTAATTCTTCATTTTTAGCTTCCTCCTTCCGGGCAAGCTCAAATTTTTCATTCAGTTCTTCCTTGGAAACGGGCACTTCCCGGATGGTCAACTCATTTTTTAATGCCTGGAACAGCTTGTCCGCCGCCAATTCATTGGCTATGCGCATCACGTTTTTTTCGTCTTTCAAAAAACGTTCGAGCATCGGCTCGATGAATTTTGGGTCGTAATAACCGCCAAAATATCCGGCAATTCTATCGAAGGCGAGGTCAATGATTTCCTGCTCCGTCACCTGAATATCGAAGCGTTTGTTGAGTTTGTTTTTAATCAAATCCCAGCGCATGTCTTCGGTGAAACCTTCAAAATCCTGCGCAATTTTTTCTGCCTCCTCCGGGTGCGCAAGCTCCATCCAACGCTTGAGAAAATCTTCAGGCAATGGCGTCGCCTCGCGGTTCAATTCAATTAAATGCTTGCGGATATCGCGGTAAAGCAAGGACTCTGACTTCGAGCGTTCTTCGCCGCCCAGGCTTTTGCGAAGAATATCCCTCGCCTGCTCCTCCGTTTTGACCTCCTCGCCGAAGACCTTCGTGAAAAACTCCTCGTTCAATTCTGCCGGGGTGCGGCGCTGCACTTTTTCAATGGTTGCCTGGTACATTTCGCCGGTTTCGGTGCCTTCCTCGATGTCGGATTCGGTCAGGTTCAGGAAATATTTCTTGACAAAATTTCGGTCGGCGTCTTTTTCAAGCTCATAAATATTGAACTGCACCGTGTCGCCTGGCTTCTTGCCGAGCAATTCCTGCTTGAGATTTTCATCGGAAATCCGGTCAATAGCAATGGTAAAAGTCGTCTTCCAACCTTCGTCGAGCGGCGCATCATTGTCCATTTCAACGGCATTAAAAGTGATGATATCGCCATCCTGAATGTCCTGCACCTCTGCATTTTCGCCCTTCGATTTACGGTAAAGCATTAGCTGCTCATCCACTTTTTCTTCGGGAACAGGCACGACAAAAAACTCGAATTCAGTGCTGCTGTCCACGCCTTGCACCTCAAATTCAGGCGCTTTTCCGAGGCTGAAAGAGAAGGTATAATCCTCCAATTCATTCGGACGAAACTCGACCCGCTTAAAATCAGTGGAAGGAATTGGCTGCCCCAAATAATGGCTCTCCTTGTCCTCTGACATCACCTTGTTCATCTCAGCCTGAAGCATTTCGGTGACGATTTCCGAAAGCAAGCTTTTGCCATACATTTTTTTCAAAAAGCTGGTCGGCGTCTTGCCGGGACGGAAGCCTCGCATGTTGGCTTTGTCCTTCATCTTTTTGAGTTCCTGGTTGAATTTCGGCTCGTAATCTTCCCTGCCGATGGTCACCGTGAGCACGGCGTTCAATTGGTCAATATCTTTTATTTTAATTTTGTGAAAATTTAAAAACAAAAAGAGTGTGGGTTTTTTTTATGTAAATTTTTTTAAAATTTTTCCTTAAAAAACAGCCTCTCTCTAAATGTTTGTCACGGTGCGGGTGGAGGGACTCGAACCCCCATGCCTTGCGGCGCCAGATCCTAAGTCTGGTACGTCTACCAGTTTCGCCACACCCGCATTTGATTGATTGTCAAAGAAAAAAGCACTGCTTTTTAAAAAGCGGGGCGAAGATAAACAGCTTTTTGAATGGCTGGTTGCCCAGCCATTCAACCATTTAGCCATTCAGCCATTCAACAATTATGGACACACTGACACACATCGCACTCGGCGCAGCCTGCGCAGAAGCCACGCTCGGCAAAAAAATCGGCAACCGGGCAATGGTCTGGGGCGCATTCGGCGGCATCCTGCCGGACTTCGACGTATTCGCCAATTTGGTCACCAATGAAATAAATGCCCTCGCTTTTCACCGGGGCATTATGCACTCCATATTGTTTATTTTTTTCGCCGCATTGGGCTTGAGCTGGTGGACGGAATGGCTTTATCGAAGCGGGCATTTCAAGCAGCGATGGTACAAAATGAGCGTCTATTTCTTCATTCTGATATTGATAATATCCGTCGCAGGAAGCCTTAATTATTTTGCTTTTTCGGAGGAAAAAGGCTTGAACCTGCAATTGCTCGCAGCGACAATTGCCGCCTGCGTATGGCTTGGCTGGCTTTTGTGGAAAAAATATTACCGCACTGATTTCCTGGTAGTTACGGCGACCCGGGCGCAATGGTTTTGGCTGTTTTTAACTTCCATATCTTCTCATGTTTTGCTGGATTGTTTCAATCCGTATGGTACGCAGATATTTCAGCCGTTTTCAAATTACCCGGTGGCATTTACGACGTTGTCCGTGCTTGACCCGCTTTTTACCTTGCCCATATTAGTTTGCATTTTATTGGTGACGGCTCATCAAAAAGACAACAAATATCGCCGCCACGTGAATTGGCTCGGCATGGCGCTCGGCGGCGCATATTTGCTATTTACAGTCTGGCACAAGGAAAAAATGAACGATGTTTTCGAGCGGTCGCTGACTAATCAAGGCATTCAATTTCAGCGATTTATGACTTCACCGACCATGCTCAATAATTTCTTGTGGCAAGGCGTCGCTCTCGGCGATACGGCGATATATCACGGCACCTGGTCTTTCCTGGAAAAAGAGCCGCATATTGCTCAATTCAATGTCTTGTCAAAAAACCATGAATTGGTCGCTGAATATGAAAACGACAAAGCCATACGTGTGCTGAAATGGTTTACCAGGGATTATTTTACCGTCTTGAAAATAGACGAAAACACGCTGCAAGTCAACGACTTGCGATATGGCTCCACGGGCGAGAATTTCAACAGCGAGGACAAGTATGTTTTCCGTTTTATTCTCGAAGATGAAAATGGCAAATTAAACGCTCATCAATTGCGCTCCTATCACCGGATGACGCTTGCGGGGCTGAAAAAACTATGGCGTCGCATCAAAGGCGAGCGATATGAGGAATGATTAAAGACTCAATCGCAATATTTATAAGTCTGCGTCTCAAAGGTGTCTATGCCCCAAGTAGAACGGGATATAATACGGTTTTTTTCATCGTAGGTATATGTGAAACCTAATTCCTGAATAAGATTGCCACGCTCATCGTAAATAAATTCATCAGGATGTTCCGGGTCAGAGCAGAGGGAACGTTTCGTCAAGCGGATGCCTTCATATTCGTAAGTATAACAGAAGCCTTCATAGCCATCCGTTCGAAATTGTTTTGCTTTTATTTTCCTGCCTAAATCATCGTATTCATATTCAATATAGTAGGAAAGCCAGTTTGGCTGAAGATTTCCGTCAGCAGTATAATGCGACTCTTTTTTTAAAAGATTGTCCTCGTATTCATATTCCGTGCGGCTTTTATAACCGCCCGAAGTTGTTTCCCGGATAAGGTTTCCGCTTGCATCATATTCATATTGGTAAGTGAAATCGGGTGGCGGGTTTTCATTTCCGGGTCGAAAATTATAGTGCTTTTTAGTCGTCAATTTTTCATTCTCATATTCGTAAACGATGGCGCTCAAACGATTGTCGGACTCATCGAAAACTTCTTCCGTTGCTAATTGATTGCAATTAATGTAGTGAAACTTTGTAGTGACCTCGCCCTCGCCACACATTCCCTCGCATTTGGAAATGATTTTGCAAGGCAGGTTTTCCCGTTCCGGGCAGCCGAAGTCTTCCTTTTTGCAGGAAAAAAGAAGGGAAGTTAAGAGACAGGTGGCGAGGCAAATCGTGAGTTTCATGACTTTCAAGGTGAAATTTTGCAGAAAGAAGTGAAATCCTAAAGACTCCATTTTCTTGGCTTGACGCCAAATACTATTCGCAGGGTTGGGTCGGAACCTGCCTTTCCGAAAGTTGAAAACTTTCGGAAAGGCAGGTTCCATTTCAAAAACTCACTCCTTCCCCCAAACCGGCAACCGCCCCGGAGTGTAAGGCGCCTTCGCCGACTCCAATTGCTGCTCAATTCTCCTCAAATCCTCCTCGTACAACTTCTTCAGCTTCGGCAATTCCTGCTGAAACAGCTTTCCGGAAATAGCCAATTGCTCTTTTTGCGTCGCAGTCGGCGCAGAGGTTGAGTTCCAAATATCGTAACCCATTGCGCCCATGCGGTCGCCGAGCGAAGGAGCATGTGGGCGGTCAATTTTTGACGCAGTTGCATCGCCGTAAAATATCTTTTTCAGGTCGGCGACTTTTTGCTCCAGCGATTTGAGGTCGGTGAGCAGGCTGGCAGGCGAGCCGATGGTCTGGATTGCCTGGCGGATGTGCTTGACCCTGTTTTCCAAATCGCCCAGCGAAGAAGTTGCTCCATCCCATGCCCGCTGCAATTCGACTGCCTCTCGAACGTACTTGTCCAGCGCAGCTTTGTCGGTAGCCGGCAAGGTTGTACCGCCGAGCGTATTCAGCTTAAAACGTTGCGGCACAACGAGTTCCGACAAAACGCCATTCACGCTTTTTGAAAGTGTCACCGAGTATTCGCCTGGCAAAGCGAAACCACCGCCGTCGGGCGATTCCCACGGCATGCGCTCTCTTGCTGAAAGACTGACTGGCGCTTTCGAGGGAAACCTGCCATCCCAAGTGATGCGGTTCACGCCTTTTTTCGGGTTGGTTTTCAACTGCCGGACTACTTCGCCTGCGCTGTTTTTGATGGTGAAAAGCAGGTAGGACGCTTCTTCCCGCGTCTCCGCTTCGAGTTCTTCGTAGGTCGGGTAGCGGATTTCCTTGCTGTCTTTGATTTGCTTTTTCTCCCAATCCTGGCGCTTTTGTTTCAAAGTCTTGATTTCATCTTTCAAAAAATAGGTGAAACTCACACCCATCGGCGGATTTGGCGAGGTGAAATACGAGTGCCCCTGAAAACCCTTGCCCGTCGTGTAGCCGATGGGCGCTGCCTCGATGAAAACAGAGCCGTCCTTCACCGGGAAAATTTGCGCCTCGGCGTTGAGTTGCCTTTCGTTCAGGTGGCGCAGCGGCGAGTAGTCGTCCAACACGTAAAAACCACGCCCGAAAGTGCCGAGCACGAGGTCGTTTTCCCGGCGCTGAATCGCCATGTCCCGCACGGCTATCGTTGGCAAACCATTGCCCAATTTTTTCCAAAACTTCCCGCCGTCATTGCTGAAAAAGCAACTGAATTCAGTGCCGACGAACAGCAGATTTTTCTCAACGTGGTCTTCGGCGAGCGAGTAAGCAGAGCCACGTTCCGGCAAATTGGCGCTGACGCTCGTCCAGGTGCGGCCCTTGTCGCTGCTCTTGAAAACGTAGGGTTTGAAGTCGCCCCGTTTGTGGTTATTGAAACAGGCATAAACCACGTTGGCGTCGTGCTGGCTGGCGAGAAGTGCATTCACGTAAGTCATTTCGGGAACGCCAGAAATACGCTCGATTTTCGTCCAGGTCTGCCCGCCGTTTTCGGTGATTTGAATCAAGCCGTCGTCGGTGCCGACGTAGAGCAGGTTTGGGTTCACCGGGCTTTCCGAGAAGGCGACGATATTGCCATATTCCGAGGTGCTTCCGTTTTTCGCCACTGCGTCCATGCTCTGAATGCGACCCATGACGGGTAGGGTATTGCGGTCAATTTGCCGCGTCAAATCATCGCTGATGAGCGTCCAGGAATCGCCCCGGTCTTCGCTGCGGAAGACTTTATTGGCGCAGAAATACAGGCGGGTCGCTTTGTGGCGGCTGACGGCGAGGGGGCTATCCCAATTCCAGCGGTGCGCATTTTCGCCTTCGAGCGGCTTGGGCTGGAGGCTCGTCATCTCGCCGCTCACCCGGTCGAAGCGCACGAGCGCCCCGTGTTGCGCCTGAGCATAAACGATGTTCGGATTTTCCGGGTCAATCTGGCTTTCGAAGCCGTCGCCGAGACTGGTCACGTACCAATCGGCGTTGGTGATGCCGTGCCCGTTGCGGGTGCGGCTGGGTCCTCCGAGGGAAAAATTGTCCTGCGTCCCGCCGTGAATGTGGTAAAACGGCAGCGAGTTGTCCACCTCCACTTTGTAAAACTGGGTCACGGGCAGGTTGCCTTTGAAGTTCCAGGTTTTGCCTGCGTCGTAGCTATCATAAACGCCGCCGTCGCAGCCAGCCAGGAAGTAGTTCGTGTCCTTCGGGTCAATCCAAATCACGTGATTGTCCACGTGTTTGTATTCCTCGCCGAGGTTGGAAAAAGTTTTCCCGCCGTCCCGGCTGATTTTATTGAACACGTCCATAGAAATCACTGTGTTTGGCTCGGTCGGATGCGGAAAGATTTCGCAGTAATAATTGCCGCTCGTCACGTGGCTGCCTTGCTTTTCCCAGCTTGCGCCACGATTCGTGGATTTGTAAAAACCGCCCTCGCCTTGTGCCGCTTCGACCATTGCGTAAATGATTTCCGGGTCGGCAGGCGAGATGGCGAGACCGATGCGACCGATGTCTCCTTTCGTGGGCAAGCCGCTGTTCGCCTTATCCCAAGTCTTGCCACCATTCACGGTTTTGTAAATCCCGCTGCCAGCCCCCCCGCCGACGTAGGTGAAAACGTGCCGCCTGCGCTGAAAAGCTGCGGCATACAAAATGTCGGGATTGCGAGGGTCGAGCGCCAAGTCGGTGGCGCCGGTGTGCTCGTCCAGCTTCAAAACTTGCTCCCAGGTTTTGCCGCCGTCGGCAGTTTTATAGACGCCCCGATCGCCGCCTTCTTTCCAAAGGGAACCAATGGCTGCGACATAAACCACGTCGGAATTGCGCGG
>CAZHLB010000315.1:0-7733 GCA_964533005.1 uncultured Saprospiraceae bacterium | reverse complement strand
GTCCCGAAACATCGGCACCGGCATTAGCGATGTGCTGATTTTATTGAAAAGTGGAGGTTGATTTTTTGAAGACCCTGGCGCAGCTGGTTTTTTGAAGACCCCGGCGCATCGGCACCGGCATTAGCGATGTGCTGATTTATTGAAAAGTGGATGTTAATTTTTTGAAGACCCCGGCGCAGCTGGAGCAATGTTCTGCACCGATTTTATTTCTATTCTATTTGAGTTATTTTCATTTCGAATTTATCTGAATTGGGTTCAGACTTAAAATACTTTATTTCAGGATATAAATTATCACACAAAATCCTAACTTCCTTTTTCTGAGTTTCATTCATCTTGTATCCAAAAATCACTTCCTTAAAAATGTCTTTAGGTATTTTGTGTGCTTTATTAGCCATATGGTCAACTATAATTCTAACCTCATTTTCATATGACCAACGCCTAAATTTAGTGTAACATCTACTTATGCAATATTGGTAGATTTCATTCCACTCAGCTGAAAATTCAACAATTGGTATATTTGTCTCATAGTTTACTTTAAATAATCTCCCTCGTTTAGGAAAGGTTTCATTTATGTATTTGTCGAGCTTTGCATAATCCAATCCCACACAAAATCCCTGATGAGATTTTGAGTAATGTCCCCACATCAAGGAGCTGTCACTTTTCTCTGACAAGCAAAAAACACCAAGCCTGTTTTCAATTTCTTGAATTTTAATTTCAAATTCCTTTTTTCCATCCTCAATTATATCGGGATTATCTTTTACTAATTGCGGATACCTTTCTTTAACGGTTCTTATTTCTTCTTCAGTAGGCAGTCTTCCTAATTTCTCCTTTGCAACTTCAATGAATTGGTCTCTGTCGAATGGTGGTTCACCTGAAATTAAAACAGGTAATAGCAAATCAAACGGGTCATTGAAAGAGTTGTGGTTGGAAAAATACAATTCGCTTTCGACTAATAATCTTCTATTATATTCATTTGACCAGTCTCGAAATTTGTATAAGGTTTCTGGGAATTCTTTTTTATTCATTTGCCTTTAATTTTTTTTCTTAATGGTGCAGAACGGTCTATGTAGCTGATGTGCGGTCGTTTAGCCCGCATAGCCAGCTACACTTTGTTGGCTACAGCTTTTCTTTTTTTAAATTCTCTTTTAATATTTCACCAATCATTGTAACCCAAACTACAGCATCTCCACCGTTCACAATGTATTTATTATCCATTTTGTAGTCCCATTGATCTTCAACAGTTACTGGATTATATCCGAATCCCAAGATACCCACATTTATTAAAGGAAATTCTTCTTCATCAGGAGCTTCTTCCGACGAAGTTGTTCTTTGAAATTTGGATTTATCGTTTTCTAAAAAATATTCTAAATCTCCAACAAAGATATTTTGAATTATTCTGCTTCCTTTTAAGAAATCTTGATAACTAATTTTTCCTTCGAGGAAAGCAGTAAATAATTGGGCAACGTATTTGGCATCTACATAATCATCACACTTATCTAAAATATAGATTAATTTTTCGCCAACTTTTAGTTTTTCCTTTTTGCTTTCATTTACCAAATCAATCATTTCCCTTCTTTTTTCTTGGGGAATGTCTCTTATCCCAGAGAGAAAGGCGATTATCTTCTTTAAAAAAAGTTGGTCTTTTACTGTTATTGCTGTTTTTCCTATTCCTATGATTGAGCCAACAATTGGTAATGATTTCAAAACACCTTCATCCAGCATGGAATCAATTACAATTTCGACAATGTTAGCAGAAACACTTTGTAAATCTGAATTCCTTAAAGTTTCAGAAAGCGACTTGTCAATTTGTTTTATCTCTTCCAATTTGATTTTTCTTTTTTTTAGTTGTAGTTAACATCGGCACTTCAACTATTTAGTTGATATTTCGTCAATGTCAAACTGACTTTTAATCTCAACTGCAAAGCAACTCAAATCCCTTCCGCCACAAAAAAAATTGCAACTTTCTTTCTTCACCACCCATTCCATGCCGCCCCGCTGGTCAGGGTTCTTGACCATTTGGTTCAGCAACCGGCTTTGCTGGTTTTGGAGCAGTTGAAAGCCCTTTTAAAAACTTCGCAATCTTTTTCTTCGCCTCATCAGCCTTTTCACCTTCCAGTATTTCACGTTTCAAAACTTCATTGGCAATCACATCCTTCAAATCTTCCACCTCAATTTTGGCAGCAGGTGTCATTTTTCGCACGGTCTTTTTAACTGCTTCCAGTACCATTTCACTCAGCAACAACTGTCCAATGAAGAATTTGCTGAGGGTTTGCTTTTGAATGTGAAAGTCTTCGAGTACAGATTTGCCTAAACTCTCCTTGCTTACATAATAAAGCAGGCACAAGTCGGTCTGTTTCTTTGAGTTCAGCAACAGAAAATCGAACTCATAAACCAATTCATTAGCGATAGGCTTGCCATAAATAATCTTGAAAACCCGCCACCTTATGCCATTCGTCAATATCACCCAATCAACACCATGATTTGAGCCATAATCAACAGCTTGCTTGATATGGTCATCTTTCGGTGGTAACCCAATAGCCTTTACTTCGATAAGGAACTTGGTTTTATCTTCAATTTTGATAGCAAGGTCGCACCACGTCTTTTTGATAGCAAACTCCGAGGTGATTTCAGAATACTTGTCAAACCCGAATATCTCGTGCAGCATATCGGTGACAATCACCACCGTATCGGATTCATTGATATCTTTCGCTTTTGCAGTATTGAGGATGGTTTGGAATTTTTTGATGCCAGCTACCAAGCGTGGCTCGACTTTGATTGGAATATTCGCCATTGTAAATGAAGTTTTAGGTTTTCCCAAAGGCTGTTTTGATGTTTCTCCCCAACTTATAGCTTGTTATTTTTTAGAACCTTCCGGTGTGTAGCTGAACTCGACTGCAAAGCAAACCAAAAACCTCAAACGGAAACTCTTTCCTGAAAAAAATTACAACCTGCCTCAATTCGATTACTCCTTGCCGCCCCCCCGACCCAACCCAACCTTCCCCCCCCGAAAAATCCGCCCGCCAATTACATTTGCCCCTCCTCCAACCAACCTAAGCAAAACCATTTTTCATGAAGAACACATTGACGCTGGCTCTCCTCCTCTCCTGCCTCCTTCGCCTGGCTGCGCAACCCGTCAACGACGACTGCGCCGGCATCATTGACCTCGGCACGGCGCCGATTTGCCCAAGCCCCGCCATTTACAGCAATGTGCAGGCGACGGAAAGCAATATCGGCAACGACAATTTTCCCGGCTGTTTCAATGGCTTGCCGCAGCGGGACGTGTGGTTTCAGTTTACGGCGACTGCCGCTATTTTGGACTATAAAATCACGGTCACCGGCATCCCGCAAGGCAGCGACCCGGCGATGAAGATGCCGCAGGTGGCGATTTACCGGGGCGATTGTGTCTTCGACGGGCTGGAATTTTACGCTTGCGCCGCTTCGCAGGTGGACGAGAGCCAGGTCTCGCTCGTGGTGCAGGGTTTGACGCCGGGTTTGCCTTATTTCCTGCGCATCAACGACTGGTCGGCTTCGGCGGCGGAGAATTGGGGGGCGTTCACGCTTTGCATCGAGGAATTCGTGGACGTGACGTACACGATTGACGAAGGCTCGTCCAGCGATTGCGAGGGCGTTTTGTACGATACCGGCGGGGAGAACGGCAATTATGGCGACAATGAAAACCACGTTTTCACCATTTGCCCCGACCAGTCCGCCAACGGCGGATGCATCGTTTTCAACCTGTTGGATTATCATTTCGAGCAAGGCTGGGAGCAACTGCTTTTTTACGACGGCGCCAGCGTTTTCTCGCCGCAGATTGGCAATCTCGACAACGGCGTTCCGAACGGCGGCGGTCTCATTGGCGGCGTTTGTTACCAGGTCGTGGCGACGAGCGGTTGCCTGACGGTGCAGTTCACGTCCGATAACATCATCAATTTTGAGGGTTTTCACGGCGAATGGTTTTGCACCAGCAATTGCCCGCAGCCGGAGCCGCTTTCCGTGCAGGATGCGCCCTCGGCTGCCGACATCGAGGCGGCGATGGAAAACCCGCTCATGGACATCTCCATCACTGCCATCAATTGCCCGGACGAGGCGCTGGGTGTTTTTTCGCAAGGCGACAACACCAACCTGGGGCTGGACAAAGGCTTGCTGCTGACCACCGGCAGGGCGGCGGAAGTCGCCAATCCCGCCTCGTTTTTTGCCAATACCGACTGGAATTTGCCGGGCAACCCGGAGCTTGATTTTCTCAACGACCAGTTTGGCGGTGGCGGAAACACCAGCGACGCCTGCATCGTGGAGGCGGACGTTTTTGTGAAAACCGACCGGCTCGCTTTCGACTACGTTTTTGGTTCGGACGAGTACAAACAGCAGTTTTCAACGGCTTCCGACGATTTGATTGGCGTGTTGGTGTCGGGTCAGGGCATACCGGGCGTTCCCGGCTTGAACAACCAGGAAAACCTCGCCACGCTCCCGATAGCTATCGGGACGACCGGGCAGTTGGTGCAAATCCAAACCGTGAATGCGACGACCAACTGGCAGTATTTCCGCAACAACGTGAACAGCCCCGGCATCGCTTACAACGGCTTGACTGCCAACTTTTTGGGTGAACCAAAAACCCTCGTCGCCGCCCGGCAGGTGACGCCTTGCCAGACCTATCACGTGAAATTTGCCATTGGCGACACCGACCCGAACGACGACAGCGGCTTGTTCATCACGCCTTCCACGGCGGGGCTGCCGGAGATTGCCGTCCAGTTCAACACGGGCTTGGACTACCTCGTGGAAGGTTGCTCGAACGTGCCCGCCCTCCTGCAATTCAGCCTGCCCGACGCCATGACCGCTGCCGTCAGCTTCGACCTGTCGCTGGGCGGCACGGCAACGCAAGGGCTTGATTACCAGGGCATTTTTCCGCCGACCATCACTTTTTTGCAAGGGCAAGGCACGGTCAGCATTCCCCTCACGGTGCTTGCCGACGGGCTGGCGGAGGGAACGGAAACCATCGTCATCGCCCTGAAAAAGAACTTCGGCTGCGGCGAAATCACGGCGGCGACGCTGACCCTCGAAATCCGGGAAAACCTCGAAGTGGAAATCGTGCCCGACCAGGACGTGCTGTTTGTTTGCGCAGGCATCAACACGGCGAATTTGCAGGTGACCGGCGCTTCGAGCTACACCTGGTCGCCCGCCGGCATTTTCGACAACCCGAACATCGCCAACCCAACGGCGACCGTCAGCACGAACACGCAGGTAACCGTGACCGGCACGCTCGGCACGTGCGTTGACACGGCTTCGGTTTTCCTGCAAGTGATTTCGCCCACCGTCATCGCCGTCCCGGCAGGCAGCACGCAGCTTTGCGAAGGCGAAAGCATCCTGCTCACCGCCGTCAACAACGTGAACGACCAGGGTTTGAGCTGGTCTCCGCAAAGCGGATTGAGCGACCCGGCGGCGGCGGCAACCGTCGCAACGCCTGGAGCGACAACGACTTACACCGTGACCGTCTCGGCGCAAGGCGGCTGCACGGCGAGCGACGACATCACCATCACGGTCGAGCCTTTCGACTTCCCGCAATTCGTGGCGGCGGACACGACTCTTTGCCAAAATTCGAGCGTCCTGTTGGCAAGCCCGGTGAGCAATTCGACCACCGTTTTCACCTGGACACCCGCCGCCGGTCTCGACAATCCGAACATCGCAGGCGCAACCGCCACGCCCGACCAAACCACGACTTACGTGCTCAATGCCGTGAGCCTGAACGGTTTATGCACCCAATCGGAAAGCGTGACCGTGACGGTTTTGCCCGCCGACGTTCAGATTTTGCCGGAAAATCTGGAAATCTGCCTCGGCGAATCCGTGCAAATCGCAGCGGCGAGCAGCACCGGCGGGGCAGGTTTGACCTGGTCGCCGACGGACAGTTTGCAAATCCTCAACCCGCAAACCGTCGTGGTCAATCCCAGCCAAAGCACCTGGTACGTGGCGACTTTGACCATCGGCAACTGCACGGTGAAAGACTCCGTCTTCGTGCGGGTGGATTCGCTGCCGCAAAACATGGACATCGCCGCCGTGCCGGAAAAAGAGAGCTATTGCCAGGGGGAAATCGTGTCGCTGGTGTCGGATAATTATTCGTTCCAAAACTTCCCCGACATCACGCATTCGTGGTCACCAACGACCGGGGCAATTACTTCGGACACGCTTTTCAATTTGGTGATAAATTCCTTAGCTACAACGACTTACATCCGCACCACCAAGAACCACGCTTGCTCCGCAATGGACACCATCACGCTGGTCGTCGTGCCCGCAACGGTCATCGAGGTGACGCCGCAAAACCCGAAAGTCTGCGCCGGAGAGGCGGTGCAATTGCAGGCGTCGAGTCAAAATATCACGGAATTTGAGTGGTCGCCCGCCGTGGGTTTGAGCTGCACCGATTGCCCAAATCCAACAGCCACGCCACCGGGGACGCTGACTTACCAGGTGCAAGGCGAGTTCATGGGTTGCCCGGCTGCGGGGCAGGTGACGATTGAAGTTTTGCCTGCACCGATTTATCAATTCCCCTTTGACCGCTCGATTTGCCTCGGCGAAAGTACCCTGCTGAACGAAGCCGCCGACCCACTCGCCAGCTACGTTTGGTCGGTCGGCGGAAACGTTGTTAGTCTCGAAGCGCAACCTGTCGTTTCGCCGACGGAAACGACAGTTTATACGCTGACGATTGACAACGGGCAATGCGCTCCGGTGACTGATGAAATCACCATATCCGTGCAACAAGACTATATTTTGACCTTGAATAATGCCGACGTGACGATATGCAAGGGAAATATGGTGACGCTTTCCGCAGACGCAGGCGGCGTTGCGGGAACATATACGTGGTCGCCGTCCGGCGCAAATGGTCAACCCGTGCCGGTGGATAGCGCAACGACTTTTGTGGTGACATTTACCGACAGTCATAATTGTTTTACGAAGGTGGATAGCTTCACGGTAAATGTTTCCGAGCCATTTATTTTGGACAGTTTATTCACCGACTCGACGGAGGTTTTTGAGGGTCAAACTATTGACCTGGAAGCATTTACAACGCCTGCAAATTTGGACAATCCAAATTATGGATGGCAATTAGACGGCAATATTTTTTTAGAAAATAATGAAAATATAGCCACCGCCACCGCACCGGATGTTGACGAGACAAAAACGGTCATATTTAAAGTTATCGTCACCGACGAACATGGCTGCATGGATATGGACACGATATCCGTGACAATTAAAAATTCCGCCTTCGATATGCCGAATATATTCACACCCAATAATGACAGCGTGAATGACCGCTTTGCACCGGTTAAATCGCCGAATATCTCCATATTGGAATTCCGGATTTGGGACAGGTGGGGGAAATTGGTTTATGAGAATGAGAGTGGAAATGAGGGGTGGGATGGTAATATTGATGGAAAGGAGGCTTTGAGCGATGTTTATGTTTTTTACCTGCGGTATGATGAGGCGGGGACGCTGAAAGTGGTGAAAGGGGATGTGATGCTTGCAAGGTAGAACCTCTGCGTTCCACACGTCTGCAAGTCTGCAAGTCGCCTTGTCATTCTCGTAGAGAACCTCTACGCCCCACGTACGTCTGCAAGTTTGCACGTCTGCAAGTCGCTTTGTCATTCTCGCAGAGAACCTCTACGTCCCCCTTTTGCCGCTTTTTTCAGGTAGAAAAGCGGAAAAATAGAACGCAGAGGTTCTCTGCGAGAATGACAAAGCGGCTTGCAGAC
>CAZHLB010000314.1:0-7797 GCA_964533005.1 uncultured Saprospiraceae bacterium | reverse complement strand
TCGGCTAAAAAAGTGTCAACTACTTTTTTGCTGCCGTGAAACATCCCAAAAAAATTCATTTTTTTTCTCTCAAAAAGGCTGTTTTCCACCTGTCAGCTTTAGGCTCGATTTTCCATCCTCAACCATCGAAAACATTGAATGCCATGAGATTAAGCTTTTCCCTTTCCATCCTTCTTGCTTTGTTTTTCCTGCTTTTTTCCGCCTGCGCCGACTACAAAATGCACGTCGAAGGCGAAGCCAACCAGACGCCGCCTGCCTCGCTCGGCGAGCCAGAACACGTGATGTTTCTCGTCGGCGACGCCGGTGAAATCCCAGCCGGAATGAAAGCGCCGCCAGCCATCCAATTTTTGGGCAAAAAATTAGCGGCAGCGCCTAAAAACAGCTCCGTGATTTTCCTCGGCGACAACATTTATCCCGAAGGTTTGCCGCAGCGAAAATCGAAGGGTCGGGAAGTGGCAGAAGTTGCCTTGAATGCCCAACTCGATATCCTGAAAGGCTTCAAAGGCAAGCCCTTTTTCATTCCCGGCAACAAGGAGTGGATGCAAAAAAAGCCCCGCAAAGGCGTCGAGCGCATGGAAGATTACATCGAAGAGCGCCTCGGCGAGGACAAGGAAATCTGGCTGCCCGACGACGGCTGCTCGGGCCCCGTGCCGGTGGATTTGTCCAAAAACGTCCTCGCCCTGTTCGTGGACAGCGAGTGGTACCGCATGAATTGGAACAAGGAGCGGGAGCTCAACGAGGGCTGCGACATCAAAAGCAGGGAGACTTTCGCCTTCTTCGTGCAGGATGAAATGAAGAAAAACCGCACGAAAAACATCGTCGTGCTGATGCACCATCCGGTCTATTCCAATGGCGAGGCGGGCGGCAGATACTCGTTGAAACAGCACCTTTTTCCGCTCACCGACCTCAGCCCGAAGCTGTACGTGCCGCTGCCGGTAGTTGGCTCGTTGTATCGTTTTTTGCAATCGGCGGCAGGCTCCCGGCAGCAGAATTCGCACCCGCTGGCGCAAGACTTGAAGAAGGTGATGGAGTCGTCGGCGAAGAAAAACGGCAGCTTCATTTTCGTCTCCGGGCACGAGCATTCGCTGCAATATTTTGAGGTGGACGGGCAGAGTTTCGTGGTCAGCGGCGCTGGCTCGAAGCAGTCGCCGGTTGGCAAAGGTCGTGGGGCGCAATTTGCCTACGGCGCTGAACCGGGTTTTTCCATCCTCAAATTTTACCCGGACGGCGAGGTTTTCCTCGAATTTTGGACAGCGGGCAGCTCCCCTTTAGGGGTCGGGGGTGACGGCGAGGACGGCAAAATGGTCTATTCCAAACAAATCAAGGGCAAGCTGCCGACCAAAATAGTGGAGCCCGTCACCGAATTTCCAGAGTATAAAAATGGCAAGGATTCCGTGACTGTCGCCTTGAAAACCAACATCAAAACCGGCAGCATCCACCGCTTTTTTTGGGGAGACCACTACCGCAAAGCTTATCTCGCTCCCGTGAAAGCCCCCGTCCTCGACCTCGAAACCTGGCGGGGTGGCGTCACGCCGCTCAAGCGGGGCGGCGGCTCGCAGACCAATTCGCTGCGGGTGGAAGATGCCGAAGGCAGGCAGTGGGTGCTGCGCTCGATGGTCAAGGACGAGACCCGCATCGTGCCCTACCCGTTCAATAAAACTTTTGCCAAAGACCTTTTTGCCGACCAGTTCACCAGCGCCAATCCTTACACGGCTTTCACGATTGCACGGATGGCGAAGGCGGTGGGCATTTATTACACCACACCCAAGCTTTGGTACATGCCCAAGCAGCCTCGCCTGGGCGATTTCAACGACATTTTTGGCGGCGGTTTTTACCTCGTCGAGGAGCGGGCGGACGGCGACCAACGGGCGGTGGCGAACTTCGGCATGAGCAAAAAACTCGTGAGTACGCCGGAGCTTTTAGACAAAAAAGAAAAGAACCATAGCCACCGGGTGGACGCCGCTTTCACCGTGCGCAGCCGCTTGTTCGACAACCTTTTAGGCGACTGGGACAGGCACGACGACAACTGGCGCTGGGCGAGTTTCAAAGACAAAGAAACGGATGTCACGACCTACCGCCCCATCCCTCGTGACCGTGACCAACCCTTTTCGAAATACGACGGTGCAGTGCCGTTCCTGGCTCGCCGGGGCATCCCGTTTTTGAAGCAACTCCGGGTTTACGACAAAGAAGTGAAGAACATTAAATGGCAGAATTACCACTCGAAATACTTCGACCCGACCTTTCTCAACGAAGCGGAATGGTCGGTCTGGGAGCGGGAAGCCAAGCACATTCAGGCGAGCTTGACAGACGCCGTGATTGACTCTTCTCTGCAAGATTTTCCACCGGAAATCTATGCGATTGACGGCGAGTGGATTGCCGGGCGGCTGAAAGGCAGGCGGGAAAATATGCTTGAAATCGCCCGTGAATTTTACCTGCTCGTCAGCAAAGACGTGGACGTAATTGGCACGAACAAACACGACCTTTTTCTCGTGGAGCGCCTCGACGACCAGCGCACCAGGGTGCAACTTTTTGCTTCGGACAAGGACGGCAAGCAAGGCGAAAAAGTCTATGACCGCACCTTCCTGAAAGGCGAAACCCGCTCCGTCAACCTCTACGGACTCGACCAGGAAGACCGTTTTTTGATTCGTGGCAAGGCGAAAGAAGGCATCGTCATCCGCTGCATCGGCGGCTTGGACAACGACATTTTCGAGGATGAATCTTTCGTGCGCAACGGCGGCAAACTCTCTAAAATCTATGACACGAAGACCGGCAACGACCTCAAACTCGGCGAGGAAGCTGCTAACAAAACCTCCAACGACCCCATCCTCAACACCTACGACCGACGAAATTGGGACACCGAGCACAATTTCGGCATCAACTACCCGGTCATCGCCGCCAACCCCGACGAGGGCTTGGTCATCGGCGGGGGCACGATTCAAACTACTTATGGTTTCAAAAAATCACCCTACGCTTCCAAGCACAAAATCGGAGCGAAAGTGGCGCTGGAAACGGGCGGCTACGACTTTACCTACTCAGGTGAATTCATCCATGCTATCAACCATTGGGACTTCCTGCTGAATAGCATCATCCAAGCGCCTCGCTTCACCCGTAACTATTTCGGTTACGGCAACGACACGCCCAATCATCTCGAAGCCGGTGACGACCTGTTCGAAGATTTTGTGCGGGTGCGCCAGCAGCTTTTTCACGTGAATCCAGCGCTGCGGCGGCAGTTCGGCAAAAACTTTTCCTTCTCGCTGGGAGCGGTGGCGGAAGCGGTGAAAATCGAAGACAACGAAGGGCGGCTGGTTCAATCGGGAGCGGATGACCCGCTGATTCGGGATGAGTTGTTTGAAAATATCTACTTCGGCGGCGGCGAGTTTCAGGTCAATTATTTCAACGCCGACAACCTCGTCAATCCAACCAAAGGCATCACCGCTAACGGCTACGTCGGCATCCGCTCAAATCTGGATGAACCCGACCGCACTTTCACTTACACCGGCGGGCATTTTGGCGTCTATTTCGGCGCTCCCCGCATTGTTTTTGCCAGCAAAATCGGCGCAAAACACGTGGCGGGCGAGTTCGAGTTTTACCAGGGCGCAACGCTCGGCGCACGGGAAAATATTCGGGGCTACCGCAATGAGCGATTCACCGGCAGGACGGCGGTTTGGCACCAAAACGACGTGCGCATCCGGCTTTTCAACGTGGAAAATTACGTGCTGCCGTTTACGCTGGGCTTGCTCGGAGGGTATGATTACGGGCGGGTTTGGTCAGGTTTGGAGGGCGAGTCGGCGGAGTGGCATGAGGCTTATGGTGGCGGGATTTGGCTCAGTCCTTTTGATTTGGCGGTGCTGAATTTTAGTTATTTCAAGTCGGAGGATGGGTATCGGTTTCAGTTTAAGGGAGGGTTTTCGTTTTGAAAAAGGGCAGTCCAGTCAGCACTTCAAGTGCTGACTGGACTTGCCTTCTTGCAAAATCACCGACATTTTCAAGAAAGTTGCGGCTGGTTGTTTCGGCTAACTTTGCTGAGGAAATCCCTCCGCTTGAACTTCTAAATGCTCGCATTATGAACCGCATAACTTTATCCTTCCTGTTTTTTTCCATCAGCCTTTCCATGAATAGCCAGGACTTCCCAGCGCCGGGAGCCGAGTGGGAATATAGAACCGAAGGAGGTTGGAGCCTGGGTGGAGGCGCTACAATGAAATACGTAGGGGACACCATTTACAATGGCATTCTGAAAAAGAAAATACACGTTCATCTTGTCCACACTACCGTTTTGAACGAAGTCATAACGTCAGAATTCTTTCGATATCTTTCTCAATCAGGCGACTCAATATTCAGGCATTACGGTATCAATTCGGTTGGCGAATATGCTTTTAAAACAAATTATGAGGTTGGCGAGACGACTTATTTTAATACTGTTGCGTCCAATGCCTCGCCATTTTTAGTTGAAAACTTAGACACGCTCTGGGTTGGGAACCAAGTGATTAAACGATATAAGATGAAATATGACGAGCCTCCGAGTTCAGGTTTCACCTATGTTTATGATTTATTTGGGCCCGAACCAGGTTTTATTGTTAGATGGTGGGAATCGGGAGTAGATGGCACATCCTATTTCCTGGAATGCTACCAGGATAATAATTTGCCACTTACCAGCATCGGCAATAACATCTGCGTAAATTCAACTTCCGAGCATATTCCAACGCCAGTTTTCATATTTCCAAACCCCGTTTCTCAGCATATTGAAATTCATGGTTTACCGGAAAATATGAAATATGCTGAACTCCTCATTTTCAATACTTTGGGCAAAATAGTTTTGACTCAAAAAATGGAAAATATAGATGCCAGTATGAAAATTGAAGTAGCTCAATTATCGGTGGGAAGTTATTGGGGAATGGCAGTTGCAAGTGGAACAGTCACACCTTTCCGCTTCATAAAACAATAACCAATGATTAGGGGGAAATGCGAATTAGTCAAGCCTGCTCGCCCAAATCGTTCCACAGCCTTTTAAGTGCTTCAGCATCAGGCAACACATTTTTCAAATGCGGCGGCACTTCTTCACTCAATTTATAGGTCGCAACGCCCATCGGGTTGCTCAAGCCTTGAAAAGCAAACTCCACAATCGTTTCACTTTTTTCCTTGACCAGCAATATTCCTATGCTGGGATTCTCGTCTGCCAATCGTTCCGTTTGATTCAATACGTTCAGGTAGAAGTTCATTTTTCCAAGATACTCCGGTTTAAACTTTCCCTTTTTTAAGTCAAACGCCACCAGGCAGCCCAAAATACGGTTGTAAAAAAGCAGGTCAATAAAATAGTCGTCCCCGTCAACGATGACCCGAAATTGATTGCCAATGAAAGCAAAGCCTTTGCCCAGCGTCAGAATGAATTGCCTGATGTTTGCGACGATGCCTTTTTCTACTTCCCGCTCGTCGTCCGTCTCTACATTGATGAAATCGAGCAGGTATTCGTCTTTGAAAGCCAGCAGTGCTTTCTGCCCTAATTTTTCAGGAAGAGTCTGCGAAAAATTATTGGCAAGCTTTCCCTGGTTTTCAAATAGCCGGGCGTCAATTTGGAAATCGAGCATTTCGACCGTCCAGCTATTTTGAGCGGTTTGGTGCATGTAGAAAAGGCGCTGCTCCCAAGTGGAGCACCTGCTCAAAAGCCTTACGTGTTGAGTAAACCCAACGGTAAAAAAGACTTCAGGAGAAACGAAGGGCTGATTATCAGCAACTTGCAATTTCGCCCTTGACAAGGGCGAAATTGCTGCCGTTGACAACGGCAGAAATGAAAGATTGGCGTAGGCTTCCGCAAACTGCTTCATTTTCAGAAGATTTCGATGAGAAAATCCTCTCAACCCAGGCAGTTCTTTCTGCAAGTCGGTAGATACACCTTGGATGATTTTCGTTCCCCATTTTTCTGCCGTAATTTTTTCAGACAGCCGGTTGCCGACGATAAAATACAATAGCAGCAACTCTCGATTGACCAACCGGGCAGCGAGATAGCGGCTTTGAAGGATTTGAGATTTCAGCGATTGAATAAACTGGAGATAATCGGTTTTCCCATTCATTGCCTTGATGTTTGGTGAGCAAAGGCGAAATGTAGGCTGAAAATTCAATTCGGCTAAGACTTGGAAATCTTCTCTCACATTCCCAAAATCAAGAAATTGGCACAATTTTCCATTTGAATAAACCAGCATTCAAAAACAACTCAAAATTCCCGCACAACACTTGACAACGCTACGCATACTGTGAGAAAGTCCGGAAACCGAGCTTACTTTTTTAGCTCTTCCCAACTCGCTTTTTCCAGAATTCTCTGGACTCTTCTCATCTCAAATTTTGTGGTTTTCTTTCTTTTGGCGGCAAGCATTCTGCTCGTTCGAGCTGCTTGATTTTCAATGCTTTGCCTGTCGCTTGCCTGACGTTTACTAAACTTTGAAAGTTTAGTAAACGTAGGTTTCATTTTTGGCATCGGCTTGACGTAGCCGTGCCCGTTTCTTACACAATTCTTTTTCGGACAAAACTTTACACACCATGATTGTCCCGGCTGACCGGGGCAAATCGGCATCGCTTTGCTTTTTCGCCAGCATCTTCCGGCAACAACCGGAGGTCTGCCATTGCCGCTGCATTGCGCTCTGCCACTGAGACGGATTCACTATTAACAGTTATAATCTCATGGTAAAAGTTTACGGTTTTGCTCCGCACGAAAATACTGGTTGCCCCCCGTTGCTTGCCCCCCGGCAGCCCTACGGTTCGGACATGTTCATGCAGACTGTCAAGCAGGCCCCCCAGTTTTTGTGCGGGCAAAACTTCTTTGCCATGCTGGACAGTGACCGGGTGACTTCAAGTCACCCGGTCACTTGCGCCACTAAAAAAGTCGCCGCCGCCAGCCTTCTCCTTCTCGCTTTCCTGCTCTTTTTCACCACAAAATCTTCCGCTCAATGTGCCCTCGTTTGCAAAGGCAACGTCACCGTCACCCTCGGCGCAAACGGCATGGCAACCATCACGCCGCCCCAGATTTTGCAAAGTTCCAGCGGCTGTTCCAACAACTTCATCGTGGACGTGACCGACTCGCTCGGCAACCATTTTGGCAACACGGTCAACGCCAGCCACCTGTTCGAGCCGCTCATGGCGACGATTACGCATCCGTACAGCGGGAACAATTGCGTCGCTTTTTTGACGGTGATTGACAATTTGCCGCCAGTGCTGAATTGCGAGGACACCACTATAATATGGTGCAACGAACCAATCCATCCCGACAGTCTCGGTCGCCCGGAGGTGAGCGACAACGCCAGCGATTCGGCGCATATCTCCCTGATTTTCAAGGATACATTGATTGATTTGGCTTGTTTCGACAGCCTCATGCTGCCCGATTCGAGCTATCTGGAAGTGACTGCTCTGCTGCTGCGCACCTGGACGGCGACGGACGAAAGCGGCAACGTTTCCACCTGCCTTCAGCAAATTTGGATGAAACGAGCGACCGTCAACGACGTGGTTTTTCCCAAGCACCGGGACGGCGTTCAACTGCCTGCGCTCGAATGCAGCGTTCAAAATCCGAGCAACCTGGCGCTCACCGGGCAGCCAAAAATCGGCGACGCCATCCTCGACAATGCCACCCACTGCGACCTGACCGTTTCCTTCACCGACCAGCAAGTGCCGATTTGCGGAGGCGCTCGAAAAATCATCCGCACCTGGTCGGTCTTCGACCTTTGCACCAATGATTTCAGGGTTTATGCGCAGATTATCAGGATATTGGACACGACTGCGCCTGCGATTTCATGCCCCGGCAACGTCAGTTTTCCC
>CAZHLB010000313.1:0-7806 GCA_964533005.1 uncultured Saprospiraceae bacterium | reverse complement strand
GGGTTAATAAAGTTAATGCGTCCCAGCATCAACTTTATTAACCCTCATCAACCCTTATCAACCATCACCCTCGGCTGAGATTATACCCACCGAACCTGCCCGGGTTATGCCGGGAAGGGAAATGAGTGCTCGCCTTTCGATTCTTTCCGCAGCACTCCATCGTGGCATTTTTTCACGACCGTCTGGCGCCCCCTTGCCAGGCGAGGGTTAAAATTTTAGCGACATGAAAAAGGCAATTCTCACCATGGCGAGCCTGCTGCTGGCAATCTTCACTTTTTCGCAGGCGGAACTGAACGGCAAAATCACAGACGAAAAAGGCGACCCGCTTCCCGGTGCAAGCATCCTCTTGGTCGAAAACGGGCAAGGCACGGCGGCGGACGGGCAAGGATTTTACCAATTGAAAAACCTCGAAAACGGCAACTTCACCGTCCAGGTCACTTTCATCGGACACGACATAGTAAGGTCAACGGCGCAATTTTCCGGCTCGCCTCTCACCCTTGATTTTGTGCTGAAAGCAGCGCCATTGCTGCTTGGCGAAGCCCTCGTCTCTGCGACAAGAGCAGGTGAAAAAGCGCCCTTCACTTACCTCAACTTGAAAAAGGCAGACATCGAGGGGCGCAATCTAGGGCAAGACATTCCCTACCTGCTCGACGCCACCCCCTCCGTCGTGGTCACCTCCGACGCAGGCGCAGGCATCGGCTACACGGGCATCCGCATTCGAGGCACGGACGCCAGCCGCATCAACGTGACTTTGAATGGCATCCCGCTCAACGATGCCGAATCGCAGGGCATGTTTTGGGTGGACTTGCCCGACTTCGCCAGCTCGACGGAGGACATTCAAATCCAGCGGGGCGTCGGCACTTCGACCAACGGGGCGGGCGCTTTTGGAGCGACTATCAATTTGAATACCAGCAAGTTAAATCCAAAACCGTACGGCGAAGTCTCCGGCTCACTCGGCTCTTTCGGCACGGCAAAAACTACTTTGAAATTCGGCACAGGCTTGCTCGGCAGTTCCAAAAACAATCGAGGATTCACTTTCGACGGCAGGCTTTCCCGCGTCTATTCCGACGGCTATATCGAGCGGGCAAGCGTGGATTTGAAGGCATTTTTTGCCTCGGCAGCCTACTTGGGAAAAAAGCAGAGCGTGCGGCTGAATGTTTTTTCAGGAAAAGAGGTGACGTACCAGGCTTGGAACGGCGTCCCGGCGCAGTACGTCAAGGTGGATAGCCTGCGGAATTTCAACGTTTCCGGCACGGAAAAACCCGGCGAGCCGTACGACAACGAGGTGGATGATTACAAACAAACGCACGTGCAACTTATTCTGAACCAGCAGCTTGGACGAAATTGGCAGATGAATTTGGCGGGGCATTACACGAGAGGACTTGGTTTTTTCGAGCAATACAAAGCAAGTAATTTTCCGACATGGTTTGTGCCTTGCAACAATGATACTTGCACTGGAGCGCGATTCATTCGGCGCAAGTGGTTGGACAACCATTTTATTGGAACAATCTGGGCATTGAACTACAACAGCCGCCGCTCACAAATCACGCTTGGCGGTAGCTTGAATCAATACTTGGGAGACCATTTCACCGAGCTTGTCTGGCAGCGGGAAATAAATTTCCCAAATGAACCAGGCTATCGCTACGATTTGGGCGAGGGCGACAAAAGCGACGCTAACGTTTTTGCTAAAATTCAGCAGGGATTCAGCCCTCACCTGCATGGATTTCTCGACCTGCAACTCCGCCGGGTGGACTATGAAATGTCGTTGCAAAAGTTGGTTGAACCCAACGGCTGGCAGGAAGAGACCTGGCATGGCGACTACCTTTTTTTCAACCCAAAAGCAGGCATTCTGCATGATTTGAGCAAAACCGCCACGCTTTACGCCTCCTTCGCCGTCGCTCAAAAAGAGCCGAACCGGGATGATTTTACCGAATCGCCGACCGGCGCTTTGCCAAAGCCGGAGCGACTTTTCAACACCGAAGCGGGTTTTCGAGCAAATGGACGCCGTGCGGCGTTCAGCGCCAACGTCTATCACATGGCTTACAAAGACCAGCTTGTTTTGACCGGCAACATCAATGACGTGGGCGCACCGGTGCGCCGGAACGTGCCCGACAGCTACCGCCTCGGCATGGAACTCGCTGGAAATCTGGCGCTTGCGCAAGGTTTGTCCTTCGAGGGCAACGCCACTTTCAGCCGGAACAAAATCAAAAACTTCACGGAATACGTGGACAATTGGGACACCGGAACGCAGGCAGTTTTCCAACGGGGAACGACCGACATTTCGTTTTCGCCCAGTTTCATTGCCTTTGGTAAGTTGGGCTACGCCTTTGAAAACCTATTTGGCAAGGAAAACCAGCGGTTGGAATTTGCCCTCTCCGGCAAACACGTCGGCAGCCAATTCATGGACAACACCTCCAACGAGCACACGAAATTGGATGCCTACACCGTCAGCGATTTTCAAATTCAGTGGACGATGAAGCCGCTGGTTTTGAAGGAAGTTACTTTCAACCTGCTGATTTTTAATTGGTTGGATAAAAAATACTCGTCCAATGCCTGGACGTATCGCTTCATTTCGGAAGGTTACGACCCGGTGTCAGATGACCCGTATGCCCGGCGGGAGCAAGGCAATTTTTACAACTTGACTGGCTTTTATCCGCAGGCGGGTCGGCATTTTTTAACAGGGCTGACCGTGAAATTTTAAGCGGTTGAAGAGCCAGCCGCTCCGAAAGTTTGAAACTTTCGGAGCGGTAAGTTTTTCTCCTGACAGATTATCTTTGTCAAAAATCAAAAAGCATGATTGCAGCAACAGCATTGCCGGAAATGAAAGCGCCCTTGTCGGTGAGGCAAGCCCCTTTCGTTCAGAAAAAGACGGAACAGACTGAACCAAAGCGCATCAGTTGGGAAGAATTCGAGCGCAGGTACTTGAGCCGGGAAGACAAATTCAAATATGAATGGGTTGACGGCTTGGTAGAAAAAACAGAACGGACTATGAATCAATACCAAACTCACATCGCCACAAACCTTGTCAGGTTTTTCTTTGAATTATTCACCCAGAAAAAAGTAACGGGTCGGCTCAGCGAAGAGACGGACACTTTTTTTCTGCCGAAAGCCCATCGCCGTCCAGACCTTGCCTGGTTCTCCGAAGAACAACTTGCTAAAATGGCGCACGGTGAAAACCAGGTGCCTGAATTTGTCATCGAAGTAATTTCCACGGCTGACCAGATAAACAAGGTGGGCAAGAAATTGCGCAATTACCGGGCTGCGGATGTAAAAGTCGTGTGGCTGATTTTCCCTGACCTGGAAGAAATTCACGTCTATCGCGGCGTGAAAAGTGTCATTTATGCTGGCGACCAAATGGTTTCGGCAGCGCCCGCACTGCCAGCGTTTTCATTAAAAGTGAACGATGTTTTCAAGAAGCCGCAAAAACCGGCGTAGGAAGAAATTGAAGAAAATGGAAAAAAATTAGGGGTATGGGTGGTCACCCACACCCCTAATTTTTTCCATTTCCTTCAATTCTCACTTCACCGCCTCCACATACAACATCGGCACACTCATCTTCAACTCCCCATCCCAATCCGCCTGTTCGTTCAGCTTTTTTTCAAGGTGGGAAAAAATCGCCGCTTCGTTTTCGCCAGCCAGCACACTACGCCAGCCAGGCAGGAAGCCAATCACCGTCAGGCAGTGGTTCAGCAATGCCGTGCCGTTGGCGAAGCGGTAGGAAAAATTTTGCTTCAGGATTTTCGACACGGAAAAACGAGCTTCTTCCAGCAGTTCCCGAACCGTTTCCAGTGTGCCCCGGTGCTGCTCCTGGGCTTTTAGTTTGGGTAGCAAATCATCCTTGCCCAGTTCTTTCAGCGTGGTTTCAAAGGCGGAATAAAATTCAAGAAAATGACCCTCCAGGTTGGTCGTTAGGCAGAGTTTGCCAGGGCGATTCAGCACCCGGTAACATTCGGAGAGGACATCTGCTGGGTCTTCAAAATTATTGATGCCGAGGTTGGAAACTACCAGTTCAAAAGACTTTTCTGCGAAAGGCATTTTGGCGGCATTGCCAAGCAGGATTTCCACGTTGGGCAGGTTGAATTGCTGTTTTTTCCACCTCGCTCGCTCGACGGCAGTTGCCCAAGTGTCAATGCCGGTGAGCCTTGCGGAAGGGTCGAGCCGGTGCGCCAACTCGAAAAGCGGGAAGCCCGTGCCGCAGCCCACGTCGAGGACGGACATGCTTTTTCGCAGCGGCACGTTGTCAAGCAGCAAGTGCCCGAAGCGGCTGCACCAAACGGAAACTTCATCAAAAAGGGAAGCGGTAGCGGGGTCGTCCAGCGGAAATTGGCGGTCGAGGTAGCTCATAATGAGAAGTAAGTTCTGGTAAAAAGTGGACGGGCAAGTGCTTCAAAAGTGAGCCGGAAGGCGAGGCAAAAGTAGAAAGTAGGGACAGACCTTTGCGAAAGTTTGAAACTTTTGGAAAGGTGGCTAGTCACCACGGTTTTTTCGAAAAAATGATGTCCGCTCCATAAATGATGGGGTTGACACTTTTAAAGTGGGGGAAGATTTTCCGCACGTGCTCCAGCAATTCCATCGCCGTTTTCTCAATCAGGCACACTTCCAAAACGAGGTATTCCGTGATGGCGAGCACTTCGGCAGCAGGCTTCAGGATGGAAAATTCAGCGCCCTGCACGTCCAATTTCAGCACGGCAATTTTTGAAATGCCCTCCTGCCGAACCAGGTTGGCGAGTGAAACGGCAGGCACCCGCACCTCCTGCACGGGCGCTCCAGCGGTGAATTCTTCTACGTTTTCGGGGATGGTGGAGCCCATCTGGTCGGAAGTTTCAGAGGTAAAAAACGAGACTTCTCCGTCCTCGGCGGCGAGGGCTTGGGGGATGATTTCGATGTTTTTGCCTGCCACGTTTTTCTCCAAAATCGGCAGCAGTTTAGGGTAAGCTTCGACGGCGTAGATTTTTTTGCCGGGAAAGTGGCGGGCTGCCAGCATGGAAAAAATGCCATGATTTGCGCCGCCGTCCACAACCACCCCGTCGACATCTGCCGGGATGGCATTCACCAGTTTTTCCAGCTTGTCCACCGAGTGCAGCAAATGGTAGTAGGTGCTACGGTCGAAATTGAGCCAGACCCGGTCGCCGTGCAGGTCGAACCAAGCTGGTTTGCCAAGCAAAGGGTTGATAATCAGGCGAAAAGCGCCTGCGCCGTAGCGGCGAAAGAGGGAGGCGAACCTTGCGATTTTGCCAAACATGAAGGGATTGGTGATTGGTGATTGGTGATTAGTGATTGGGAAAACCCAATCACTAATCACCAATCACTAATCACCTTCTGTTTATTTTTGACCAAAGATTACTTGCCAACCCGTTTACCTCCGGCGAAATTTTCAACCCTAAAACCAACCCGCCAAATATTGCCAGCGCCACCGGCGACTTGACCAAAACGCCCAAAAAAGCACTGTCAAATTCAGGCAACCAAGACACCGCCAGCCACGCCACACCCGCCGCAGACACCGCCAAAACCATCCGTACTGAAAATGGCTGGATGCGCATTTTCCAGCGCAAGACAAAGAATTTCAGCAAGTTGTAAGCCGTCACCGAAAGCAAAGCGGCGAGCGCAGCGCCGTTCAGTTTGTAAATTGGGATGAGCAACAAATTGGCGGCGAGGTTAAAAACGCCGAGGAAAATGGTCAGGTAAAAATTGTACCGGTAGTGGCTGGTGAAGCTGAGAATTTCCGTGTTCACTCCCGTCGCCATGTCCACCAGGCGGGCGATGCCGAGTAGCAAAATCACGTATTTGCCACGACTGAAAGCCTCGCCGTTGGGCATGATTCGGAACAAATCATCCACCGAAACCCAGACCGCCAGCAGCAGCGCCAAGCCCACGATGAGTTGGTTGAGCGCCGATTTTTTGTACAAATCTTCAATCTCCGCCAGCTTGCCCAGGCTCCATTTTTCAGAAATGAGCGGCGAAATGATTCGGGAAATAGCTTTCCGGGGAGCGTCCATCGCCTCGCTGATGAAATAGCCGACCATGTACACGCCGCCGTCGCTGAGGCTGGAAAGCAGCGGCAACAAGATGCCGTTGAGCCGGTCGGTGAGCCTCGTGCCGAGGTTGCCGACCAAGCCGAACATGCCGAAAGTCGCCATTTCCTTGAGCAAAGGCTTTTTCAAGAAGCTGAAATTGGGTCGTAGGTGAAGCTCGCCGAGGCTGTGCAAGTACCAGATTTGCGCCAGCACGATGAATGCGTAGGCAACCAATTGCCCCCAAAAAATGCCGGAAAACGACATCCCGCCGAGCCAAAAAGCCAGCGCTAAAATCATCAATCCCAGCTTCGGCGTCAGCTCATTGAACAGCGCAGGCATGGCGGCTCGCTTGAAATTCAAGGCATGGCTGCTGAACACGGCGGCGTAGGTTATCAAAATGGCGAAGGGCAAAATGAACGGCGTGAACGCTTCGTAGAGCGGCTCTTTTTTTCCAAAAAAATCGAGGAAAGGCTGCTGGAAAATCAGGAACAACGGCACGAGCACCGCCATGCCCATCCCAAAAATCACCTGCTGCAAAAACAGATAGCCGTTGTGCCCGGTAGCGTCATTTTTAAAGCGGGGAAAGAAGCGGACGATGAGTTCTGCGCCACCCCAAAACAGGAAAGGCGACAGGAAAATGGCGCTGTCCCGCACGAAACCGATGATGCCCAATTGCTCGGTGGAAAGCGCCGCCGGGAAAATGAAAAACACATTGACCGCCCCCAGCGCCATGCCAAACCAGGTGACGATGCTTTGTTTGATGCCTTGCCTTTGAACTACACCCAATTCCTTGATTCTCAGTTCAGGGAGAAAAATTTTGAAAAATTTTTCTCCTTGAAAAAGTTAAACGTCTGCACTCTTTGGGGCGGCAAAGGTGGGAAATCCAATCTTCCGCTGTCGAAGGCTTTTCGGTCAGGCTGGAAGAAATCTCCGGCTAACTGCTTCGCCACTTTCGTGACAAAAATTGCCGCCTTCCCTACGATTGCCCGCCTTACTTTTGGCTTTCATCAAAGCCACTTTCTCATGCCTAAAATTTGTACGCTTCTCCTCGCCTTGCTGCCGCTTTTTCTCAGCGGGCAAAACTCAAAATTTCACTTTGGCTTAGTCGCCGCTCCCAACCTGACCACTGGCATTTCGCTCGGCAGAACCGCTGGCAACATCACTAATTTTTACGTCTATAATTCGGAAGAAAAACCAAATCCCGGCTTCACAATTGGCGGGAGCGTGAGCTACCGGTCGAGGCAGGAACTGTCATTGCACTCCGGCTTGACCCTTTCCCGGCAAGGTTTCGAGACGAAAGAAATGCAGGGATTTAGCTGGGGCGCTTGCCACGACGGGAACGGCAGCTCCGACCCGGCTTGCGTGAATTCGGCATATTTCCACTACTATTTTCTCGATGTTCCCCTGAGTTTGCGCATTTCGCCGGGTCAAAAAGGCTTCTTTTTTCAGCCGGGGCTGGAAGTCAATTTCATGCTGCACCAGCGAAATGGCTACAAGACTACCCGGAATGGTGAGGTCTTGGAAGACATCCAATGGCGGCAGGATGCGCCTGTATTTTTTACCACCGTTTTTGCCATCGGCAAAAAATGGAGGCTGCAAAACGGGCTGGATTTTTTTGCCATGCCTGCGCTGCGGTTGATGCCGTTGGCTGGCTCGGATGAGTTTTTTAAAGGGGCGAGCATGGCGACGGTGAGCTTGTTTTTTGGCGTGGAGTTTTGAGCGCCAGAGATGTCATCTGAAAAAAAATTGGGATGTTTCATTTGTCGGTTGACAAAGAGGTTCTCCTAAAAAA
>CAZHLB010000312.1:2877-7815 GCA_964533005.1 uncultured Saprospiraceae bacterium | reverse complement strand
ATGGACTTATAAGTTTGAAAATGAGCGGGTTGAAATGGAATGCCGTGCTGTTCCAGCGTTTCGGCAAAGGCATGGCGGGCGGACTTGGAAAAGTCGAAAAGCGTGTCGTCGGCATCAAAAAGAACCCAGGAATATTTCATGTTGAATCAATTGATATGAAGCTGAACGCCAGCCATCAGGAGAAAAGAAAGGTTTGTGCCTGCGTAGCTTGCCACCGGGTTTTCCGGTTTTTTTCCCTCCAAATCCGTCAAACCAATAACCGTCCTGCCTTGAATTTGAAACGATGCCATAGAACCCAAGGGCGCTTCCAAACCCAGTCCGGTGAAAAGCGACAAATCTGATTTTTTAAAATAGGGCGTGTTGTGAACACCATAATTCACGTTGGGAATTTCTTGCGTTTCCTCGATGAGAAATCCCCACGAGGCACCGGCGCAGGCGATGGGTTTCCAGGTTTTCTTTCCAAAAGCATATTGAAGCATCACTGGAACCGTAAAATAATCAAGGTGTTGCGCAATGTAATCGGTGCCGATGGCTGTGCCATTTGCATCGGTGAGATTGATTTCTTGCCTTGCGCCTTTGCGTTCGCCCAAAGCTTCCAGCCGTAGTCTAAGGTTTTCGGAAAGCCGCCAGGAAATGTGAATGCCAGCCGTGGGCCCCACCTTGAATTTGGTGTCGTAGGCATCATAACGAATGGTCGAAAGGTTTGCGCCGGCATTCAAACCCAGGGTCAGTTTTTGCGCCAACGAGGTTGCGGTAGAAAGTAAAAAAACGATGCTAAGGAGGAAAGTGAGTGTTCTGAAAATCATGATACGGGAGTTGAAATGGTGAAAGATACAGCCATGACCGCTGCTTGTTTGCGAGGCAAAGTTTGGCGAAAAATTTTAACCGATAGCCAGGTTCGCCGCTATTTGACCAAAATCACTTTCGGAACAAAAGGCGACACGTCTCCTCCACCCCGAACGATTTCCCGCACGATGGTCGAGCTGATGTGTGAGAACTCCGGCTGGCTAATGAAAAACACGGTCTCCAGGTCGTGCCCAACGATATGATTTAGTTGGGAAATGGTCTTTTCGTAGTCGAAATCAGAGGCATTGCGTAAGCCACGCAGCAGATACCTAGCTCCGATTTGATTGCAAAAATGAGCCGTAAGCCCCTCGAAATGAGCGATTTCTATTTTTTGCTCCTCTGCGAAAACTGCCTTCAACCATTCCAGCCGTTGTTCGAGGGAAAACAAGAATTGCTTTTGCGAATTCACGCCCACCGCCACCACGATTTTGTCAAACAAAGGCAAAGCCCGCCGCACGATGTCTTCATGCCCAACCGTGATGGGGTCGAAGGAACCAGGGAAAACGGCAATTTTCATGATTTCGGAATTTCAGAATTTAGATAGTTTGGCTGCCGCAAAGGTGGAGTGCAGAAATGTCATTTTTTTCAAAAATGACATTTCTATCACCAGCTTGAAAATTCATTATCTACATGAAAAAAATTCTGGTCTGCACGGGCGGCGGCGACTGCCCGGGACTGAATGCAGTGATTCGAGGCTTGGTCAGAGCCGCAGCGCAACATGACGGATGGGAAGTTTGGGGAAGCATCGAAGCCTTCAACGGAATCCTGAAAGAGCCGCCTGAATTGCTGAAACTCACCAAAAAAGTGGTCGCAGGCATCCACGTCCTGGGCGGCACGATTATCAAAACTACCAGCAAAGGCAGCCCGCTTGAATACCCTGTCCAACTCGAAAATGGAACGTGGACGACCCGGAACATCTCCGAGGAGTTGATAGAAAAAATCAAAAAACACGGTTTTGATGCAGTCGTCAACGTCGGCGGCGACGGCAGCCAGCGCATCTCGCAGGCGCTTTTTGAAAAAGGGCTGAACATCATCGGCGTGCCAAAAACTATTGATAACGACCTCTCCTGCACCGACTTTACTTTTGGCTTCAGCACGGCAGTGCAAACTGCTACCGATAGCTTCGACAAACTCGTGACCACCGCCGAAAGCCATCACCGGGTGATGATTATGGAAGTTATGGGCAGGGACGCAGGCTGGATTGCATTGCACACTGCCATTGCTGGCGGCGCTGAAATTTGCCTAATACCTGAGATTCCTTTTCAAATTGAAAAAATCGTCAAAATTATCCAGCGGCGCTACCTGAAGGGAAGGGGATTTGTCAACATCGTTATCTCGGAAGGTGCAAAGCTGCTCGGCAGCGACGTCGTTGGTTCGGCAGCAAAAGAATTGGGCGACAAGCACATCAAATTGGGCGGCATCGCCAATTACCTGCGGGCGGAATTGGAAAAAGTGCCCGGCTTGCCCCAGGTGCGAACTACCGTTTTAGGTCATGTCCAACGGGGCGGTTCGCCCATTGCTTTCGACCGGATTTTGGCATCGGCAATGGGTGTCAAGGCTTTTGAATTGGTAAAAAGCGGTGAGTTTGGGAAGATGGTGACTTATCGAAACAATCAAATGGGTAGCGTGAGCCTGGAAGAAGCGACCAGCCACTACAACTACCTTTCGCCTGAGCATTATTTGATAAAAACGGCAAGGTCGCTGGGCATTTCTTTTGGCGATTGATGCCGGGAATAATCAATGAAAAGAAAGAAGGCAAAAGCGGCATGTCGCCACTTTTGCCTTTTTCTTTTCCCCTTTGCCACCTGGCGCAAAGCTGTTCAGTTGAACAACTGCCACCCTAAACATTTCTAATTCTACGTGTCAGCTATTTGATTCAAAAGACCAAATCACGGTTTACACGCTCTCAAACAATCTTATTTAATTTACTGGACTTCCGGTTAAAACCAATCAACCATGACTGCTCTCTCTACTTTAATGAAGCATTGTCTTCTAATGCTTTCTTTTTGCAGCTTTCTGACCCTAAATGCCACGTCCTATGTTTGGGACGGCGGCGCAGGCTCAAACAATTGGACGCACGCCAATAATTGGAATCCGAATGGCGTGCCTGGCGCTTCCGATTTGGCTACTATTTCAGGAGTTTCCGTCATTATCCCTTCCGGTTCCAATATATCCCTCCAAAAATTAACTCTAAGCAGCAACGGCGTTTTGACGATCCAGGCAAATGCAAGCCTGACAATTTCAGGCGGCTCTCAGGATAGACGAATTCAAATTGACGGAATCGGCGCCAACCTGACGAATAATGGCACGCTTTCCCTTTCGAACAGTACTTTGATGGGGATTTACATGAAAAACGGTTCTTTCACCAACAATGGCAACGCCACCATTTCCTACTCCGGCTCGCACGGCGGCATGGAGATGAGAGAGAATTCGAACTTCACCAATAATGGCAATATCACGATTCAATATGTCACGGATGGCGACGCTATACATCAAATCGAGTCCACCGCCGTCGTGTACAATTATGGGTATATGCATTTTCACCACTTGCACGATGGCATATTCGGATATGCCGGGACTAAATTTTATAACTATGGCGACCTTGACATTTTCTATCACGATATCGAAAATATAGCCGAAGTATTGATTGATGGAGAAGGCGGTTTGGACTTTTACAATTACGCCGGGGCAACCGTCAGGGGCGACGGTGAAATCGGACCCGACGTCTTTATTCACAGTGGCGGAACAGTTGACCCAACAGATGATACGGGTGAGGGTATTGGCATAGTTAATTTCTATTGTAATTCTACTCCCTGTGTTGACCAAAATTTCGCCAACAGCATTTTGGTGGTTGATATCGAAGGAACCGCCGGTGGCGGTGTTTTAGGTGGTCATGATAAATTCACTTTCAGCCACCAGGCAAACTTTGCAAGCACGACTGTTTTCGATGTGAATTTTGGTGAAATTTATAACCCACAGTCCGGGCATACTTTCGTGATTATGACTTATCCTTCTAAATCCGGCACTCCTTCTTTTAACCTACCCGCCCTGCCTTCCGGTCTTTCCTGGAACACTTCGGTGACCAATACACAAATCACTGTTTCTATTACGGGTTCAGGCGGGCAGGTTTGCACCCCGAATTTGGTACTGCAAAACATGACCATTCAATCAGGAACCTATCTGTCAGCAGGACAATTGACTGCCAGGGCGGCGAGCATTGCCAATAATGGCAACGTCATTTTCAAATCAGATACGGGGATTTTGCTGGAATATGATTTTACAGTGCCTTTGGGAGCGAGTTTGGATGCAATTATTCAAACCTGTCCTCAAAACTGAAAACTGCTTAAACATCACCCTTTCACAACAACTGCTGAAAATTCCGTAGCAATTCACTCTTTATATTTTCAGTCATGACTGCTCTTTATACAATTAAGAAGTTCAAGCTTCTTGCACTATTGTTTTGCATTGTCCTATCATTGAAAACCCAAGCTATTCATACCTGGGACGGCGGCGCAGGCACCAATGATTGGACCCATGCTAATAACTGGAATACCAACACCATTCCCGGCTCCGGTGATCTTGTTTCCATTGCAAGTGCTTCGGTAATTATTCCTTCCGGTGCGAATGTTACCATTCAAAGATTGAACCTTACTTTCAGCGGCGCTTTGACCATTCAGGCAAATGCAAGCGTGACAATTTCCGGTGGAAATCATGACAGGCGTTTCCACATCGATGGGAATGGCGCAATATTGATTAACAATGGCATCCTTTCGACTTCGAATGGTTCCTTGATGGGGGCTTACATTAAGAACGGCTCCTTTATCAACAACGGCACTGCCACCATTTCCTACTCTGGCTCGCATGGTGGCATGGAGATGCGAGATAATTCTAACTTCACCAATAATGGCAACATTACCATTCAATACGTCACCGATGGCGACGCTATTCATCAAATAGAGTCCACTGCCGTAGTATACAATTATGGGTATATGCTCTTTCAACACTTGCACGATGGCATATTCGGATATGCCGGGACGAAATTTTATAACTATGGCGACCTTGACATTTTCTATCACGATATCGAAAATATAG
>CAZHLB010000312.1:1701-2777 GCA_964533005.1 uncultured Saprospiraceae bacterium | reverse complement strand
TTTACAATTACGCCGGGGCAACCGTCAGGGGCGACGGTGAAATCGGACCCGACGTTTTTATTCACAGTGGCGGAACAGTTAACCCAACCGACGATACGGGCGAGGGTATTGGCGCAGTTAATTTCTATTGCAATTCTACACCCTGCGTTGACCAAAATTTCGCCAACAGCATTTTGCATATTGACATCGAAGGACTTGCTGGTGGCGGAGTTTTAGGCGGTCACGATAAATTCACTTTCAGCCACCAGGCGAATTTATCAAGCAGCACCGTCTTTGAGGTGAACTTGAGCGGAGGCTACTCTCCACAGCCTGAGCACACTTTCGTGATAATGACTTACCCTTCCAAAACGGGCGAACCCACGTTTAACCTGCCATCTTTGCCATCGGGTTTGTCCTGGAACACTTCGGTTACAGCTACACAAATCGCCATTTCCATTTCGGGCATACTGCCGGTAGAATGGCTTGACTTTCAAGCAATTCGGCAAGAAAATTCTATTAGGCTGGATTGGGAAACGGCATCCGAAACAAACAACCGGGGCTTTTTCGTGGAACGTTTAGCAGAGCAAAACTTGGATTGGGAAGAAATTGGCTTTGCCGCCGGTCAAGGCACGACGAATATGGGCGGTAGCTATTCTTTTTTGGATGAAAAACCCTTGCCCGGCATGAATTATTACCGGATTCGGCAAACGGATTTCGATGGAAAGGAGACGTATTCGCCTGTAATTGCAGTGAATTTTGAAAAGAAAGGCAGCGTGCTTTGGCTCTATCCAAACCCCGCTTCAGAAGTCATTCATCTCTCCCTGCCGGAGGGTGCTTTTCAGTTGGAGGTCTTCGATGGAAAAGGGAAAATGGTCTTGAGTCAAGCGTTGGATTCAGAACAGTGTACTTTGAATGTCAACGATTTAAATGCCGGATTGTACTTGCTTCGATTGAAGACGGAGGGCGGCTGGACGAGCGGTCGCTTCGTGAAAAAATGACTCGCAGAGAGTGGCGGGTTTAGAGAAAAAAATACAATTTTTATATGAAAACACCGCCAACGGCAAAAGACCATAAATAAAAAAATAATAAATAACACC
>CAZHLB010000312.1:0-1691 GCA_964533005.1 uncultured Saprospiraceae bacterium | reverse complement strand
ATGGCGCTGTCAAAAATCGCTGACATGCGTGAAAAGGAAAATACGAAAAAATACAATTTTTTCTCTTAAACCACCGCTCACTGCAAATGACCCTAATTCAACAATTCATAAATCCCGGCAATTCCTTGCCCGCCGCCAACGCAAGCCGTCACCATCCCATATTGCTGCCCCCGGCGGCGCATCTCATTAAAAAGCTGCGTGGACAATTTAGCCCCGGTGCAGCCAAGCGGATGACCGAGCGCCACTGCGCCGCCATTCACGTTGACAATTTCCGGGTCAAGATGCGCTTCTTGAATCACTGCAAGTGCCTGAGCAGCAAAGGCTTCGTTCAATTCAATTTGCTGAATATCATTCAAATTCAAACCGGCTTGTTTCAAGGCTTTTGGAATGGCAGCGACGGGCCCAATACCCATGTGCATAGGTTCGACGCCTGCCACCGAGCAGGAAACTAAGCGGGCAATGGGCTGTAAATTCAATAGTTTGACCATTTCCTCGCTCATCACCAGCACGAAAGCAGCACCGTCGGATGTTTGCGAAGAATTGCCAGCCGTCACGACGCCATTTTGAGCGAAGGCAGGTTTTAGCTTCGCCAATGCTTCCATGCTCGTCTCCTTGCGAACACCTTCGTCGGTGTCCACGACAAATTCCACCTCTTTGCGCTTGTCATTTTCAACGAAAACTTCCGTGACTTTCACCGGCACGATTTCACTTTTGAATTTTCCAGCTTCGATAGCTGCCGCCGCTTTCCGGTGGCTGTTGACGGAAAACTCATCCGCTGCTTCCCGGCTGATGTTGAATTTTCTCGCCACCGCTTCGGCAGTGTTTCCCATGCCGGTCAGGTATTCCGGCGTCGTGCTGGCGACGGCATAACTGGGGGCGAGTTTGTACCCAGTCATGGGAATCATGCTCATGCTTTCTGCTCCGCCTGCGACAAAACAATGCCCCATGCCCGCCCTGATTTTTGCGACCGCAATTGAAATCGTCTCCAACCCGGAGGCACAGTAACGGTTAACGGTCATGCCGGGAACGCTCTTGCCGAGCGCACGGGTGGAAATCAGGCGTCCGACTTGCAGCCCTTGCTCACCTTCCGGGTTGGCGCAGCCGACGATGCAATCGTCCACCTGGGCAGGGTCGAGTTCGGGCGTGTTTTTGAGTAAATATTGAATGATTTCCACCGCCAGGTCGTCGGAGCGGTAGTTTTTAAAGCCGCCTTTTTTGGCTTTGCCGACGGCGGAGCGGTATGCTTTTACGATGTATGCTTCCATGATTTTGAAGTAAAAAGTGAAAAGAGCAAAGGCAAAAGTGGTTGGGACGGATGCCTTTGAATCCTTTGAAAACAAGGTGGGTAAAGGTAAAAGTTGAAGGGAAGGTGGAAATGAATTTTTCCGCCATTGTTCACGCAGGCAATTTTTACTGGCTGCTAACTTCGGATTGCCCCGAAATAAAAAAATGGGTTCCCGTGTTTTGCCACCTGAAATCCATCCTTTTTCAAAACGCTTTTCCATGAAAAATTTGCGCTACGCTACCTGCTTTCTCTGCCTTTTTACATCGCTGACCATGTTTGCTCAAAACAAGACCTGGCTCGGCGCAACCTTCGGTTTTACAAATGATGATTATCAAATCGAAAGCGCCAGCGTACACTACCCTACAACAAAAATTTGAATCTCATAAAGTGTTGAGAGCCAAGACAA
>CAZHLB010000311.1:0-7840 GCA_964533005.1 uncultured Saprospiraceae bacterium | reverse complement strand
CCGTATAACGAGTTAGGAGCATCCCCATCCTTCTACTTGAAAACAAGAACGAAGACAATTACGGACATTAGCACAGAAACAAGATTTCACAGTGAGGAGCCTTTGCCGTTCAATAAGTTTCATTTGGTTGGGAATGTCTCATTTGGAGCTAATTATTTAATCAGTGAAAATATGCAGGTCTTCGGACAGCCCATATTCAGGTATCATTTGACCAAATTGGTGGATGCTCCAATTAAAGAGTATTTGTACGATTATGGGATTGAAATAGGAATTAGGAGGAAAATATAGGAAGCCCAATTTAGGAGGTAACTTCAAGTTACCTCCTAAATTAAAGCCACATCAAAACATGAAATTAAATTTAGACATAGCCGCCCCCTCGAAACCCGAATGGGTCGCAGCCGTGATGAGCGATTTCAACGCCTTCCTGCAAGACCACGCCGACTGCGAGCGCAAGGCGAGCGCCATGGCAATGAGCTTCGTGGCGAAGTATCCCGACCGGGTGGAAATCATCCCCGAATTGATTGAAACGGCGGTCGAGGAACTGGAACATTTTCAGCAGGTCTATAAATTGATGGAAAGCCGGGGTGTCCAACTTGCCCACCAAATCAAGGAAGACGTTTACGTCAGCGCCTTGATTAAGCAATGCCACAGCGACCCGGCTCGCCGTTTTTTGGACAGGCTGCTCATTGCTTCCGTGTTGGAAACTCGTGGAGCCGAGCGTTTTCGCCTCGTCAGCGAGGCACTGGAAGATGAGGAAATGAAGCGTTTTTACAAGATGCTCTGGACTTCGGAAGCAAAGCATGGGCATATTTTCGTGAAAATGGCGCTGCTGTATTTCGATGAAAAAATGGTGTACGACCGCCTGCGTTGGTGGGTCGAAAGAGAAGCCGAGGTAATCAACGGATTGGAAATCAGGGCGGTGCTGCATTGAGCATGAGAAATGTCATTTCTGACAGAAATGACATTTCTGCCACGAAGCGCCTGCGCTTTCGACCTACTTTTGCCAAACGTTGTTGTTGGGAAAAATCAAAGGCATGAAAAATCAGGAAGACGTAATTCAAGAAGTCAAAAACATTTTCGCCGCTCACCTCGAGCAGCAGAGCTTTCGCAAGACGCCGGAACGCTTCGCCATCCTCGAAGAAATTTACCGCCGCAACGACCATTTCGACGCCGAATCGCTGTACATCCACATGAAAAACCAAAGCTACCGGGTCAGCCGGGCAACGGTTTACAACACACTCGACCTGCTTCTGAATTGCGACCTGGTGAAAAAGCACCAGTTCGGTAAGAACCTGGCGCTCTACGAAAAATCGCACGGCTACAAGCAGCACGACCACCTCATTTGCGTGGACTGCGGCAAGGTGCTTGAGTTTTGCGACCCCAGAATTCAGCAAATCAAAGACATGATGGGCGACTTGCTCAAGTTTAATATCACGCACCACTCGCTCAATTTGTACGGTCAATGCCAGGGCTGCGAGCGGAAGGTTGAAATTGGAAATTGAGATATTGGGATATTGGTGGAAATTGAAAAGCCGTGATTGATGCTCAATCACGGCTTTTCAATTTCCACCAATATCTCAATATCTCAATATCTCAATTGGCATTTTGATATTTGATGAGCTGCTTCTTGGCATGCTTTCTTTCTTGCTCGGCTTTGCGCCGCATCTCCTCCTGACGTTGTCTCAGTTCATCCATTTGCAGGCTCCTCATTTCTTGCGTCCGCTGGCGCAATTCATCGGCACGCTCCCGCTGCTGCTGGCGCATTTCTTCGGTTTGCTGCCTGTATTCCTGGCGAAGTTGCTCGGCATTTTCATGATGCTCCTTGCGAATTTCCTCCTGCGCTTCCTGCCAGGCTTTCATTTCTTCCTGCATGGCGGCGTTGTGCTCGTTTAGCCATTCCTGGCTGAATTGCAACTCGCCGAGCGCCCGTTCCCGGTCAGCCAAAGCCTTTTCTATTTGAACTTTCACCTCGGCGTCAACGAAAGGCGCTACTTGCCAATTTTGCGCTTTCAGCAATTCAAGTTCGGCGGCAACTTCCGGCGTGAGGAGTGCGTCGGCGCCTGGTTCGAACAGGTGAAAATCGCCTTCGCCCGGATGAAGCAGGTGAAAACCGTGCATGTCCGGATTTCCCGGCAGGGCGAAAACAAACGGATGTTCATTGCCGGCGTCGTCCAAGTATAAAATGTCTCCTTTCTCGCCGTCCAGGTTTCCAATCACGATGGTTTTGCCCTTTTTGCCCTTCTTGATTTTCTTGCCGTCCACGATGATGTAGCCGTCTTTCACCTTGACTTTCACGGGTTTATCGCCCTTTTCGGTTACGATTACGGTCGTGGTGTTGCCGTTTTTGTCAGTCGTGACGATGCGGTGGCGCTTGCCGGGTTTCGGCATGGGATGTGGCGCGGGCGCTGCAAACGGCATGGGAGAATGTTCAAAAAAAGGAGCGTCTGGGGGCGTCGGCGCATCGGGCGGCATCGGTGTAAAATGTTCGAAACTGGGCGGTGCCGGCGGTTCGGGCAAGTTTTCCATGTCCGCCATCAGCTCGTGCGCCAAGCCTTCGTATTCGCCGTAGCGTTCCTTCGGAATTTCTTCCCCGTTGATTTTCAACGACTTGATTTCATCGTTTTCAAAATGAATCTCGATGTCTTCGTCGCCGCCGCTGCGCCGGAACGACCAGGTGCGGGTGCTGTCTTTCGGAATCGAATCAGCAGGAATTTCTGCGAAAAAGGCTTCGGGAGCGATGGCGTCGGCAGGCACGATTTCCGGTTCAACGGTCAAATCGTTGGCAGTAGTTGCCCGGTTCGCCTCTGGCGAACCGAACGGCGTGTTTGCCTGCACCGACAGCAGCACGACGGCGGCTGCGAGCAGGAAGGTGGCTGTCAATTTTTCCATAACGTTAGATTTATGTGTTGGCTGTTGAAGAATGCGCTGGATGCGGTGCAGCAGTTGGTTGCGGCTGCTGGCGAAAGGCATCGCAAAGGCAGGCGCTGCCTGGTGCATTTCCTGCAAGCTGACCAATGCTTTGGCGTAAGTCAGCGAGTTTCCGCAGAGCTTGACGGCGATGTCGTCGCAGCAATTTTCCCGCTCGGTGCGGATGCTAGCGGAAATCCACCAGACGGCGGGGTTGAAATAAAACATGGCTTCGATGAGCGATTGCAGCAAATTCAGGAAATAGTCGTGGCGGGAAATATGCGCCAATTCATGGGCGAGAACGGCTTCCACCTGCTCCGAACTGAGGTTGTTCACCGCTCCGATGGGCATCAAAATCACTGGCTTGAGCCAGCCCACCACCATTGGAACCCGCACCAATGCTGACTCCGCCAGCTTCACGTGCCTTTCCCAGCCCAATTCGCCAGCCAGCCCTCCGAGCATTTCCTGCCATTCTCTCGCCAGCGGCGTGAGATGCTGGTTTTTCAGGCGTTGGATGTAAATCAGCCCGCCGAACATTTTCAGGATGAAAAAAACCAGACCCATCAGCCAGGCAGTGACGATGAGTGGCAGGTGGTCGTTGAAATATTGCGCCAGCCAACCCGGCTCGTTTTCGAGGTATATTTCACTCAGCACCTCGCCGTCTTCGGCAATTATCACGGTCACCGGCTCCATCCCAATTTCAGCTTGGTTGTAAAGCAAAATGAAGGTGATGCCCGCCAGCAAAAGCGTGAATCCCAGCGCCACATTCGAGGCGAGGTAGCGCATCTGGGCGCTCTTTTTCTGCCAGCCCACGAGCAAAGCCGCCAGCGCCAACGCCACGACCGATGCCTGCCAAAGCGAGTGAACGACCGTCCAGCCGAGGGCATAGACTATTTTTTCCGGAAAAAATTGGTGGATGATTTCCATGACGGTGATTGGTGATTGGTGACTGGTGATTGGTGATTGGGCAGTCCCAATCACCAGTCACCAATCAACCATTTTTTTCGATTCGCTCGATGAGCGCCTTGATTTCGTCCAGTTCGGATTTGGAGGCTTTGTGGTTGCCGAGGGCTTGCATGACCAAATTCATGGCGGAGCCGCTGAAGACATTCGACACGAAAGTATCGAGCAGGTTGCGCTGGGTTTCTTCCTTCGGCAAAGCGGCTTCGTAGATATGGCTGCGGGCATCGGTGTTGCGGGCGAGCAAGCCTTTTTCGTGCATGATTTGCATCGTTTTGAGCGTGGTCGTGTAGCCCACTTCCCTCGGTTCGTCCACTTCTGAATGAACGATTCGCTCGCCGGATTTTTGCAAACGGCGCACCTGCCGCCCTTGCTCATTGAGCGTTTCATGCACGAACCGGACAGGCGAAGCGCCATGCTCCCACAAGATTTGCAGGATTTCCAGCTCGGCATCGGTAGGTTTTGGAAGCAATTTTTCAGGCATGATTGACAGTCAGTTTTGACTACGATGATTTTCGTAGCGCAAGTTTATACGAATGATTTCGTAGTGGCAAATTTTTGTACGATTTTTTTCGTAGAAAGGCAAAATGTCATTTCTGGGAGAGATGACATTTTTCTAACTGCCTCATTTCCAGCAGCAAATCCTTGGCGGAGGCACTTTCTAATTTCTCAGCTTGCCAGCCATGTCCATCTGCCAGCAGCCACTTCGCCGCCTGCGTCACCTCCATTTCCGGGTGAAAATTTTCCCGGGCGAAATGCACGTATTTCATCAGCAAAAAGGCATCAAACCAGCGGAAGAAACGCTTTTGAAAAGCAGGTCGGGTAGTCGTATTCGATTGAATTTCAGCGAGTTTTTCCTCGAAATCATTTTCCGCCAGGAACCGGCGAACGCTTTCCGGCAGGCTTTCGAGGCAAGCCGCCACGCCGCATTTTTCCAAATTGAACAGGCTGGGAACCTGCTTGAAAAAAGCCTTCAAATCGCAAAAACAGGATGGATGATAAGTCTGACAAACGCCGCTGCGCAACAACTCGCCAACCGCCTTGCCGGTGCCAAACGGAACCCGGTGCGAAGGTCGGGGCGACGGCAAAATTTTGGTGGCACTGATTTCCGAAAAACCACCGAGCGGAATGTATTTGTGCAAAAAGTAAAAGTCCTCGCCTGCCTGCCGCCGGTTCATGCCGCCCTGCTGCTGGTAGGCATCGCAGCGAACCGCCATGCTGGAACCGATGGTCTGAAACGCAAACGGAAAACCCGCCCACCGTTGCGCCAAAACGTAGTAGCGCAGGTGCAATTCGTACAAAGTGATGGCTCGATAGACCTCCTCGCCAAACTCTGCCCCTTCGAGCGGATGCTCGAAATAAATACCGCAAGCCTGCGCCTTCGGGTGCTGCCGGAAGTGATTTTCAAGCGCCACGAGGTAGTTTTTTTCGCACCGGCTGTCGGCGTCGAAGCAAGCGATGATGCCTTTGGGTTTGCCCGTTTTTTCCAGGCGATGAACGGCTTCGTCCATGCCGATTTTGCGAGCCAAGCCTACCCCGGCGTGTTTCTTCGGCAGGTTATCCTTATAAATAAGGTGAAAACGGAGGTGGGACCCCCGGTTTTTTTCAATCCACCCGGTGGCCTGTTGCCAGGTATTTTGATTTTTATGGCGCACGGATTCCGGGGCATTTTCGCTCTCGTTGATGACCACAATTACCTCCACGTCGCAGGTTGGGCGGGCGCATTTTTTCAGGCACATCAGGCTCAACAGCAGGAAATCCTCGTCGCAGCAAGGGATGACTACGACCATGCCCAGCAGCGGCGACGGGCGGGTATGAATGAAGGGTGGGAACAAGGAACGCTGTTGCAGGTAGGCAGTCAACGGAAAAGGTTTTCTTTCTTTGAAGCCCAAAGCCCGACGTTTACGAAACTTTGAAAGTTTCGTAAACGTGAGCCTGGAGCTTTTCGCCATGAAAAATTTTCAGAACAAAACCATCTGGATTACTGGAGCTTCGTCGGGCATCGGCGAAGCGTTGGCGCTTGAATTCGCCCGCCGTTGGCGGGGTGCGAAACTAATTCTTTCCGCCCGAAACGAAGCCGAACTGAGCCGGGTCGCCGCCGCCTGCGAAGGAGCGGAAGTGATAATTCAGCCGCTCGACCTGGCGAAGCACGACCAGCTTTTTGAAATCGTCAACCAGGTTTTGGCGAAGGTCGGCACACTCGATATCCTCGTCAACAATGCAGGCATTTCCCAACGCTCGCTCATCAAAGACACTGATTTTCAGGTGGATAGAAAAATGGTGGAAGTGAATTTGCTTGGCACGATTGCTTTGAGCAAGGCGGTGCTGCCGCATTTTTTGAAGCAAAAATCAGGTCGCTACGTCGTCGTCAGCAGCGTGATGGGCAAGATTGGAGCGCCGCTGCGCTCGACTTATGCTGCCGCAAAACACGGTTTGCATGGCTTTTTCGACTCGCTGCGAGCCGAATGCTGGCGGGAAAATGTAAAAGTGACGATGATTTGCCCAGGCTTCATTCGCACGAAAGTGAGCGTGAATGCGCTGACCGGCGACGGCTCGGCGCAAGGCAAAATGGACGACGCCACCGAGCATGGCATGCCGCCGGAGGTGCTGGCGAGGAAAATTTTGAAGGCAATCGAGCTGGACAAAGAGGAGGCGTATTTTGGCGGGAAGGAAGTGATGGCGATTTATTTGAAGCGGTTTTTCCCACGCCTGCTGTCCAAAATTGCTCGCAAGGCAAAGGTTACTTGAATCCTCTCTGCTTTAGCGGGTGCCGTGCGACGGAAAACTGTAACCTTGAAAAGACCCATCCCCGCCGCCCCGACCGAGGTCGGGGTGCTGCACGGACGGGTCTTTCCAAGATGACAGGCAGCAAAAGAGGTACGCAAGAATTGACACTGCCAACTTCCCTTTCCACCTTCCATGCTTACCTTTCTCAAAAAAAACGATGAATCTCCATCACTTCCTCCTCGCAATCTCCATGCTCGCAACCACCAGCCTCCCGGCTCAAAAAAAGCTGCTTTCCAAGCTCCTGCATCAAAACGACTCCCTCCTTTCCGAGGTGCTGAAACGCCCGGAGCAGTTCGACGTGCAGGTGATTTACACGCAAATTGACCGGGACGAAAACAACCTGCCGCTCTTCACTTCTCACACCTACCAGTTGAATGAAAAGCAATATTTCTACCCTGCCAGCACGGTGAAAATGCCGACTGCCTTTTTGGCTTTGGAAAAACTAAACCGCCTGAAAATCAAAGGGTTGGACAAATATTCAACGATGAAAACTGGCGCAGGCAGCCCGCCTCAAACGCCTGCCGAAACCGATTCTACTGCCGAAAATGGCTTGCCTTCCGTGGCGCATTACGTCAAAAAAATCTTCCTCGTCAGCGACAACGATGCGCACAACCGGCTGTACGAATTTTTAGGGCAGACGCAACTCAACGAGGCGCTTTGGGCGAAGGGCTACCGCAACTTGCGCATCGTTCACCGGCTGGGAATTTCAGGCTTCGATGCGGAGGCAAACCGGCAGACGAATCCGGTCAGTTTCTTTGACGGCGACACGCTGCTTTATTTTCAAAATGAAGTCTATGGGCAGGCGGGCAGGAGCTTTCAGCTTGACAAAACTCTGCGTGGAAAGGGCTATTTCAGCGGCGATAGCCTTGTAAATCAGCCGTTTGACTTTTCGCAGAAGAATTATTTCTCGCTGCGGGATTTCCACGACGTGTTGCGAGCGGTGATTTTCCCTGAAGCGACCCCGGCGGAAAAACGCTTCGATTTGAGCGAGGACGACTATCGCTTTTTGTACCGGGTGATGTCGGAATTGCCGAGGGAAAGCCAGTTCCCGAAATACGACCACGAGCCTGACCACTACTGCAAGTTTTTCCTTTTCGGCGACCGAAAAAAAGAGGAGAAAATGCCCGCCAATATTCGCATTTTCAACAAACCAGGCTGGGCTTACGGCTTCTTGACGGACGTGGCT
>CAZHLB010000310.1:0-7849 GCA_964533005.1 uncultured Saprospiraceae bacterium | reverse complement strand
AAGGCGCTCGATATTCGCAGCACGCAGGTGCTTTCCATCGGTTTGCAGGTTGGCGTTGCGCAGCGAAACCTCAACTACGCCAGCGTGACTTTTGAAGACCAATTCAACGGTACGACTGGCTACTCCGACCCGACGCAGGAGATTTTTCCTGAAAACAACTTCGCATACGCTGATTATTCGGTAGGCTTGAACTACGTTTTTGCGCCCCGTTCTTCCCGGGTTCGCTTTTTCCTGGGCGGAGCGATGCACCATTTTTTGTCGCCATCGATCAGCTTTTTCCACCGCTCCGACCCGGATGGGCAATCGCCGGACGTGGCTTTGGACACTCGCTATTCCGCTCAATTGAGCGCCCAGTTGCCGGTGACGAATGGCTTGCTCTTCTTGCCACGTGCCATTTTCGACAAACAAGGTTCGAGCATGAAACTGGACGCAGGCGGCAATTTTCGCATGAACACCAGCGAGTATAAAAATGTGGCGCTGCACCTCGGCGCTTACGTGCGCCCCGTGACCGACTATGACAATGGCTACCGGGTGGATGCTTTGATTGGATTGATGGGCATCGAATTCAGCAATGTGTTGATTGGCTTGAGCTATGATTTGCATCTCGGCGACCTTGCGAATGATGCGACCCGGCGGACGTTTGAAATCTCGGTGGCTTACCTGGGCGAGTATGAAGATGACTTGATTTTGTGCCCGAAATTTTGATGTGGCAGAGCTGTTTCAGTTGCTCATTTTATTTATTCTTTTGCTGAGAACCAGTGAGTTAGGTTTGCTGCCGGAATGAGGATTTTCCCCGCCGAGTTCTAAAAAAGGATTTCGGCGGCGATTTCCCTGGCAGCAAAACCTGAGAAAATGGCTCGAGACAAAATACATCTGGCAGTAAAAAACGCTTTGGTTAAAGATGGATGGAAAGTTTCTTTCGACCCTTTTTGTTTCAAAAGTGGAGAGGTTGAGTTGGAAGTGGATATGGCAGCCGAAAGAATTATTGCCGCTTCAAAAGAAGGGCGGGAAATATTGGTTGAAGTGAAATCGCTTGACAGGAAATCCTTGCTATATGATTTTCATGGAGCAATCGGTCAATACATCAATTATCGGGACGCCCTTGAAGACGAATTCTATTCCCACGAACTTTACCTTGCGATTTCTGAAGGGATTTTTCGAAAAATGGAGTTGTACCCGTTTTACGAGCGAAGGTTCCAAAAAAACAAGATTAATCTCTTGGTCGTAAACATTGTTTATCAAGAAATTACCTTATGGAAAAAGTAACTCACTACCGCAAAATCATCCTCGAAGCCATGCAGGAACTTGTTGGCAGGCGTCCCGTCAACATGCCGCCAACCATTGAAAGGCATCTGATTGTGGACAAAGAGCAAAATCATTTCATCCTGATTAATGCGGGCAGACTGCCAAATTTTTTCAAGTATGAGGTCATCGCTCACGTGCAAATCAAGAACGGGAAGATTTTTATCCTCGAAGAAACTATTGACCCCGGCATGTTTATGCGTCTGGAGGATAGAGGCATCCCGGAAAAAGACATCCTCCCCGTTTACTTGCCTGATTTTGAATTGGAAGAGGAACTTGCGCTTGCCTGAAAACATCCTTCCACCCTTGCCCATCTCCAAAAAGTAAAGGCTGCCTTTCCACAAGGCAGCCTTTACTTTTTTCTCAAAATCTAAGTGAAGTTTAATGGTTAGATGGTTAAATGGCTGCAAAGCCATTTAACCATTTAACCATTTAACCATTCAGCCATTTATCACGGCAAGGTCTCCAACACCACATAGTTCGCCAGCAAACTTGGGTTCGCCGGGTGGTTCAGGATAGTATTGAAGAGCAGCATCGCACGGTCGTTGCCGGGACCCTGGTAGATGCTCTTGCCGTTCAAGTCGAAGTCCGTCGTGGCGTAGCCGTAGTGGATGTAGTTGGCAAGTCCTTGACCGACGTTGTTCGGGTCGGTCATCACGGAGTAGAACAACTGGTTCACGTCGTTGCCAGGACCCTGGTAGATGCTCCTGCCGTCCGAGTTCAAGTCGCCTGCCCACATTGCCATTGTTCCATTAATATTCACCTGGGAGTATGCACCGCTGGTCAGCGTACCCGGGTCGGTGAAGTCAATGTATTGCAAAAGCGGGCTGAGTTCGATGGCTTCGCCGGTCATCACGCCGAGGTGGTTGCGGTGGCGGACTGCCACGTAATATTCGCCAGCATTGGTCGCTGCGCCAAAGTGCAGGTTGGAAACGCCGTCCATGTCCACCACGTCGCCGTCTCTTTGCAGGAGCGCCGCATGCGTTGCCGCCACGCTGTCGAGCGAAGTCGAGCTGCGCAATTCCACGAAGACCCAGTCCACGATGGCGTTGCTGTCGCTCACTTCAAAGACTGCCGAGGTGTCAATTTCCTCCCCGCCGCCTTCACCAACATGGACGAACGGGTAGGGGCGACCTGGATAATAAATGCCGGAGTACGGTTCTTGCGAAGGCAGGTAATCCAAATCCCGCAGGTTGTCCCGCATGAAGCCGCTGCCGCCTGTGTTAACCATGGCGCCTTGCAGATAGACCTTGATTGCCAGGTTGATGCCGACGCAAGTAGGACCGAGAATCGGGTCGCATGGGTCGAGCGGGTCGCCGTCGAAGATGCCGTCTCCGTCGGTTTCCTCCATGTTGGTGATGTTGTCGCCGTCGGGGTCTTCCTGGTTGTCGAGGATGCCGTCGCCGTCCGTGTCAATCATACAGTTGTTGTACGGGTCGTAGAAACCGACCTTGATGAGCGAGGAGTCGTTGATGTAAATCTCCCAGATGTCATCGAGTTGGTCGTCGTCGTCGTCCACGTCCACGTTGTTGTCGTCGCCATCGAGGTCGAAGTCGCAGGTGCCCGACAAGCAAGCGTCCCGGACGGTCAATTCGATGGTATTGGTCGTGTCGAAGCAGGTGCCGGTGCGGATGGTCAGGCGGTACATGTAGCCGTCCAAACCTTCCGTCAGGCTGATAGCGAGGTCTTCGGTTTTAGTGCCCTGGTAGGTTCCGCCGAAGCCCGTGCTGCTGAAGTTGCTGATGTTCGCCCAGCTTACGCCGTTGTTGGCGCTGACTTGCCACTGGAATTGCAGGGCGCCGCTGCCCGGATTGGTGATGGTCGTTGCAAACGTTGCGCCCTGGTTCGAGCAGGTGTCAATGTTCACCGGCTGCTGCGTGATGGTGATCGGTCCTTCGACTACCAGCGTTGCGGCGACGGAAGCATCCCAATCGCAATCTCCGGTGCGGATGCGGCAGCGGTATTTCCGACCACCCAAGCCAGCCGTGTTGCTGATGCTCAACGTGTTCGTGGTCACGCCGCTGTACGGCGAAGTGTTGGTCAGGTCATTCCAGGTGAAGTTGTTCAAGCTCACTTGCCACTGATACTGGATGGTGCCTGCGCCCGATTCATTTGCCACGGCGACCGTGAAACTGGTAGGCGAAACGGAGCAAAGCGTCACGTCGTCCGGCTCGTCGGTGAAATGCAGCGGACCTTCGACGCCCAACAATGCCTCATTGGTAATGAGGGTGTCGCAAGTGCCCGTCCAGCCCAGCAAGCGGTAGCGAGTGCCGTTGAGACTGTCAATCGGAGCGATCAAAAGCGTATCGCTGCCAGTGCCTGCGTAAGTGTTGGTCACGCCGTCGGCGTTGGTTTGGTCGCCGTCGAAGAGGTTTTGCCAGGTGGCGCCACCGTCCACGCTCTGCTGCCACTGGTAGTTGAAACCGCCTTGACCGGGGTTCAACAGCGTGGCTGCGAAAATGGCTTCCTTGTCGGAGCAATTCGTGATGTCGTCCGGGTGACCGCCAACGGCAACCGAAAGCGGACCTTCCACGGTCAGAATCGCCGGGTTGGAGTAGGTCGGGTTACATTCGGTGGTGCGGACACACATGCGGTAGCGGCGAGCATTCAAACCTGCGACGTTGGTGATGGTCAGCGAGTCATTGGTGGAGCCAACGTAGCCCGGAGCGCCGCCATCGCTAAGGTTCGACCAGTTCAAGCCGCCGTCGCTCGACACTTGCCACTGATAAGTCATCGTGCCCACGTTGCCCGTCAGGATTTCGGCTGCGCCGGCAAACAACACGCTCTCCGCAGAGCACTGCGTGATGTCGTCCGGATGGTCGGTGATGGTAATCGGGCCTTCCACGTCCAGACAAGCCATGCTGGAGGCGACCGAGGAGCAATTTGCCGTTTGAATCAAAACCCGGTAGCACCTGCCTTGCAAACCAGCCACGTTGCTGAGGCTGAGGTTGGCGGTGGTCACGCCGTTGTAAGTGGTGTTGTTTACGAGGTTGAACCAGTTGCCGCCGTTGTCCAGCGAAATCTGCCACTGGTAGGTGATTTGACCGGAGCCGGTATTTTCTGTGGTCACCGAGAAGCTCGTGCCGTTGCCGGAGCATTCGACTACGCTCTGCGGCTGTGTCAGGTAACTAATGGGACCTTCGACTGTCAGCACGGCATAGTTCGTAAAGAGCGCATCGCAATTTTGGGTGCGGTAGCGCATGCGGAAACGGTAGTCATACAAGCCGACAATGTCAGTAACCACAAGCGTAGTCGTGGTCACGCCGCTGAAACCGTTGATGCCGCCCGCAGGCACATCCGACCAGGTAGCGCCATCGTCGCTGCTGTATTCCCACTGGTAAATCAAGGTTCCCAGACCCGCATTCGAAATCGTTGACTGGAACGTCACGCCTGAACCGGAGCATTCGGAAATGTTGTCCGGCTCATCCAGCACCGTCAGCGGACCTTCCACTCGCAGCAACGCCACGTTTGAAGTCAGCGTGTCGCAAGTGCCCGTCCAAACCAGCACCCGGTACAGGTTGCCCTGCAAACCGACTGTGTAAGCGATGCTCATCGTGTCGGTGTTCGAGCCGTTGTACAAAGTATCGTTGGGCAGGTTCGTCCAGGTCGTGCCGTTGTTGGTGCTTTGCTGCCACTGGTAAAACATGCCGGTTGCGTCGAGCGAAGTGTTTTGCGTTGCAACGCCAAAAATCACTGCCTCTCCATTACACTGCGTGATGGTGTCGGGATGGTCGGTAATCGAGATGGGCCCCTCGATGGTCAGGCAAGCCCGCTGGCTATAAACTGCCACGCACTCGCCGGTGCGGAACGACAAGCGGTAGCACCTGCCGTACAAACCGGTCACGTCACTGATACTCAGCGTAGTCGTGGTTGTTCCGCTGTACACGCCTGCGTCGGACAGGTTGGAGTAGTTGATGCCGTCGGTGGTCACTTGCCATTGATATAGCATGGTGCCAGCCGTGCCTACATTAGCCGTCGAAGTGAACGAGGTAGATTGACCGGAGCAAAGCGTCACGTCGTCAGGATTGTCTGTCACGGTGATGGGACCTTCGACTGTCAGGAGTGCGGAGTTGGTGAAAATCACGCTACACGTCGAGGTGCCAGCCCGCAAGCGGAAACGGTAATTGTGCATTCCCGCCACGTTGCTGATGCTCAGTGTGGGAGTGCCAGTGCCGTTGAAAACGACGTTGTTGGTCAAGCTCGCCCAGGTTGCACCGTTGTCCGTGCTGACCTGCCAGCGGTAAATGTTGCTGCCCGTCACGCCAGGATTGTCAATCACGGCGCTAAAAGTCACGGCATTGCCGGAGCATTCGACCACGTCGTCCGGATGGTCGGAGACGGAGAGCGGGCCTTCGATGCTCAACCTTGCCTCTGCCGACACGATGCTGTCGCAATCAGTTGCGTAAGCCACCGACCGGAAGCGATAATCGTACATGCCAGCCACGTCGCTGATGAACAAGGTGTCAGGACCGGAAGAAATCGTATCCGCTTCAGAATGACTGAACACGCCGCTTGGCAAGGTGATGTTGTTCCAGGTTGCGCCAGCGTCGTTGGAATATTGCCAACCGTAATAGAAAAAGCCTTGCGAAATGCTTGCATCCGCCACGAACATCGTATCGCTGCCCGAGCAGGTGGTGATGTCGTCGGGATTGTTTGAAAATAGCACGCTGCCGCTCACGTCGAGCAATGCCCCGGCAGAGTAAATCGAGTTGCCGCAAGTCGGCGAAGTGTAAGCGATGCGGTACATGAAGCCGTCCAAGCCAATCACGTTGGAAATGGCAAGGGTGTCGTTGCCGGTCGTGCCGATGTTGACGCCGGTGATGCCGGTATAGACGCCGCTGGTGTTGTCGAGATTCGACCAGGTAACGCCGTTGTCTATGCTGATTTGCCAGATGTAGTTGGTTTGACCGTCACCCGGGTTGAGGTAGGTGGCGACAAAAATCACTTCTGCGCCTGCGCAATTCGAAACATCATCCGGGTCGCCGCCGGGAGCGATGGAAAGCGGACCTTCCACGTCGAGGATGCCTGCATTGGTGAAAACGGTGTCGCACTGCCCGGTATAGACTTTCATCCGGTATTGCCAGCCGTCCATGCCCTGGTCAATGTTTGACAGGTTCACCGTCGTCGAGGTGACCGTCGAATAAGTTGCGCCGCCAGGACCTGCGCCGTTTGCCAAATCAACCCAGCCGCTGCCGCTGTTCACCTGCCACAAGTAGCTCATCGTGCCCACTGCGCCTTGGTTGACAGACACGGCAGAGAAAAGGGCGGTTTCGCCGTCGCAGTTAATATAATCGGATGGATGGGTACTGATGACGACGGGACCTTCCACCAGCAGGCGGGCGCCATTGGAATAAACCGTGTCGCAGTAATCCGTCCAGATTTTCATCCGGTATCGGTAGTCGTGTTTTCCGGCGACGTTGTTGACGCACATGGAGTCCGTATCGGTGTGGTCGTATTCAGAGCCGTCTTGCACGTCCGCCCAGGAAACGCCTGCGTCGGAGCTGACTTGCCATTTGTAATAAGTGGTGCCATCGCCTGCATTGGCAGAGGTTGACTCGAAGCAAGCTACGTTGCCCGAGCACTCGGTGTTGTCAGTGGGATGGGCTGCAATCGTAATCGGGCCTTCCACGCTCAACGGCAAAGTTCCGAACATGGAGTCGGGGTCAATGGCGCAGCCAAATGAGTCTATCACATTGGTCAGCGTGATATTCGTCGAGACGGTGACGGAGATGCCGATGGTGTCGCCACTTTGGTAGTTAGCAACTGTGAAAGTGTCCGTTCCGTCGGTGTACCAAACTTGGTAAGGCACCCAGCCGCCTTCGATGTCAACGACAAAATAAGCGGTGTCGCCAGCATCGCCAGCGCAGATGGTTTCTGCGCCATCCACGAATCTAAGCTCCGCCGTTTCCACGTGTATCGGGTCGCAAGGGTCGCAAATACCTGACGAGTCAATGCCCACGTCGAAAGTGCCGTTGCCGTTGGTGTCTTCCAGACCGTTGAGGATGCCGTCGCCGTCGCAATCGTGGCAAGACCAGGCGCTGAAAGCGTAGTTCTCCCGGTATTGGTAAAACTCAAACGGCGAATGCCCGTAGTCAACCACCGAAAGGTCGTTGCCCGGGTTGCTACCCACCGAGTTCGGCTCCTCGAACGGGTCAACGCCGTTCTCGAAAATAAACATCGTGTCGGGGCAAGGGTCGTCCCTATCAATGGTGAAAAGCAGGGTAGGTTCGCCGCCTGCATCATAAATGATAGGGGTTGGACCGTCGGTCAGCAAGCCGAACGAAATGTAACTTTTCGTCGCAGCTTCCGCCGGACCATGCACGATGGCGTTGGCTGTCCAGGTGCCGCTAACGCTGGTCAGGTTTGACCAACCAAAGTTGAGTGGCATGACGATGGTCACCTGCCCGGAACCGGTGTAGGTGGAAGTGGTAGGAGAGATTAAGCTCGTGTCCGGGCGCACGTAAACGCCCCAGGTATCGTCGTCAATCAGATGCAGCTTGAGGTCGACCGCAATGCTTTGAGCAGAGACAGAGCAGAAACCGAACAC
>CAZHLB010000309.1:0-7869 GCA_964533005.1 uncultured Saprospiraceae bacterium | reverse complement strand
GCCAAAGCGATTAACTTTGAAGAAAAAAGCACAGACATGATTGCCGTTGAAGAAAAAAAAGAAGTCAAGAAAGCGAGGAAGCTGAAAGCTGAAAAAGAAATCCCTTCCTATCTCATTTATGAATGGCTTGACGGCGTTCCGGTCTATTACAAAGGCTACCGGGACGTGCTCAACAAGACGAAAAAATTTGAAGAAATCATGGCATACGGAGACTTGCAAGCTATTTTGCTCACCTACATAAGAAAATATCTTGAGTCGGCATTGAGCAATAAATACTTCCTCATTCAAGGAGAAACAGGCGTCCACATCGAGCATAAAACCAATCCCTCTCTCGATTTGTGCATATTTCTCAGCAAACAAATATCCATTAAAAAGGCAGCGAACAAATACTTCGAGATAGCGCCATTGGTGGTGATTGAAGTAGATACGAAAGCTGATATGACCGCTTTTGAGGAACAAGCGCAAGGAAACTATTTCATGATAAAAACCCAGAAATTGCTTGACTTTGGGGTAGAGACAATGGTTTGGGTCTTTACAAACATTGAGAAAGTCACGATTGCTCGCCCCAACCAACCCTGGCTCATCGTTGATTGGAAAGACGAAATCGAAATATTAGGACACCGCTTCTCCATAAACCAAGTCATTGAATCCAGTGAAACAGAAGAATAACAACTACGTCGCCATCATGGCAGGCGGCATCGGCAGCCGTTTTTGGCCCGCCAGCCGCACCGCTCGTCCGAAACAATTTCTCGATATTCTTGGAATAGGGAAATCGCTGTTGCGGCTCACTTTCGAGCGGTTTTTGAAATTGGTTCCGGCAGAAAATATCTTTATCGTCACGCATGAAATGTATTTCAACCTGACGAAAGAGCATTTGCCGGAATTGACGGACAATCAAATCATTTGCGAGCCTTCCCGGAATAATACTGCCCCTTGCGTGGCTTATACTTCCTTCAAATTGCAGTCGCTCGACCCAGATGCGAATATAGTCTTCGCTCCTTCCGACCACCTGATTTTGAAGGAGGACGTGTTTATTCATAACCTGCAAAAAGCATTAGATTTTGCCGCCGATAACGATGCTTTGCTGACGCTTGGCATCCAACCAACCCGACCCGATACGGGATATGGATATATTCATTTCGAAAAGGAAAACGAAGATGGCGTTCACAAAGTCCTGCGGTTTGTGGAAAAGCCGCCTTTGGAAAAGGCTGTCGAATATGTTCAAAGCGGGGAATACCTTTGGAATGGCGGCATATTTATCTGGAATGTAAATACCATCCTTTCGGCATTTAAAAACTTATCTCCGGATATTTATCATATCCTTTCCAAAGGCGCCCGGTATTACAATACGATGGAGGAACAGGAATTTGTCAACCTGAATTATCCGCTCACGCCCAGCATATCGGTTGATTATGCCATTTTGGAAAAATCGCCCAACGTTTATACCATACCCACAGATATGGGTTGGTCGGATTTGGGAACTTGGGCTTCGCTGCACGTCGAACGGGAAAAGGATATGGCTGGAAACGTGATTCAGGGAAAACAGGTGCTGACCACGCACGTCTCCGATTGCCTGATTCGAGCGAATGATGACAAATTGGTGGTCATCAACGGGTTGCACGATTATATCGTAGTGGATGAGGAAGACGTGTTGCTCATTTTCCCCAAGTCAAAAGAGCAGGAAATCAAAAAGATAACGCAAGAGGTGGAAAAATTGGCAGGGCAAGTATTTTTGTGAGGGCGCATAGATTTCTGATCCCGATAGCTTCGGGATCGGAAATCTGGGTTGCCACCCTGTTTTCATGACAAAGAAAATCCTACATGTTGAAAATTCTGCCTGGGATATTTACAATTTCAGGTTGCCTCATATCAAAAAACTCAGGTCGAAGGGTTTTGAGGTTGTCATTGTTTCTCCCATAGATGAATATTTCGGGTACTTAAATGAGCATCACTACACCCGCCATATTCAATTGAAATACCTTCGGGCACAAGCGAAAAATCCGCTGTTCGACTTATTGTTTTTCTTCGAACTTCTCGCCATTTATCGCCGGGAACATCCTTGCCTGACTATTCAATTTACCATCAAACCAGCCATTTTTGGAAGCATAGCAGCACGATTGGCGGGCATTCCAGCTATAAGCATATTGACAGGATTGGGATATACTTTCGTTCATCGGAAGGGGTTGCTCCTGTTCATTCCCTGGCTTTGCAAATTGGCATTTCGAAAACTTCAAAGCCTGGTTTTGTACAACAGCGACGATATAGAAACCATTGTAAATCAACGTATTTTGCCTCGTGATAAATGTCGTTTGTTGCATGGTTCGGGCGTGAATACCAATCATTTCCGGCCTTTTCCTACCAGTCGAAATGAAAGCAAATTCGTCTTCCTTTTTATCGGCAGGATATTGTATGACAAAGGTTTGGCGGAATTTGTACAAGCTGCCCGCAAGCTCGAAGAATTAGGAAAACCTGCCGAATGTTGGGTCGTCGGCAATTTCAATTATACCAACCCCAGTGCCGTGCCCAAACATCAATTAATGGATTGGGTCACCAAGCGGAATATCCGTTATTTCGGCGCAACGGACGATGTGCGGCAGTTTATCAAGGAAGCTGATATTTTAGTATTGCCAGCTTATGGCGGTGAAGGTATTCCCCGTGTGATTTTGGAAGCAATGGCAATGGGAAAACCTATCATTACTACGACCACTGCCGGTTGCCGGGAAACGATTCAGCATGATGAAACCGGTTTACTTATACCACCAAGAGATGCTTCGGCATTGCTGGAGGCGATGTTGTATTTTTTGGAAATGCCGCAAAATGAGTTGCAAAAAATGGGAGAAAAATGCCGACGCCGGGTGTTGGAAAATTTCGATGAAAAAGCAATCGCCGCCCGGTACTTGGATATAATTCAGGAAGTTGTCACAGCCAATCAGCCTTCACTCGCACGAGCAAAACATCCGGCAGTATTTTGACCAGTTGTCGCCTGTATATGCCGGACGTTATCATGCGCAAAGCAGCTATTTTCGGTATTTTTTTAACGACCGCCTGGAAGCTGCCGTCGCCGATTTGGATTTTTCCTGCAGAACTATTCTCGATATTGGCGCAGGAACTGGCGCATTGTATAATTACCTGGAAAATAATGCGGCTGATTTTCAATATTTCGCCTGTGATATTTCACCCGATATGCTTGCAAAAAGCAATATTCCCGCATCTTCTCAATTTATTGGCAAAGCGCATGAAATTGATTTCCCGATTGCCAAATTCGACCTCGTTTTTATGTTGGGCGTGACCAGTTATATGCCCGTTAGCGAAGTCATCCACACTATGGAATTCATTAGCGAGCGGCTTTCTCCAAACGGCAAAGCCATTCTATCTTTCACGCATCGTTTCTCGCTCGATTTTCAAGTGCGCCGATTACTCTTAACCGCCAAATTTATTTGGCGGAATAGAGCGCCAAATAAATTTGGCGGTTACAAGCCTTTTTCCATCACAGGCTTTTGCAAAAATGAAGTTCATAAGTTTGCCAAGGGACAGTTTAGAATCGCCCGCATAGAATGGCAGAACCAAACGCTCTCACCTTTTAATCACCTCTTGCCAAAGCCTTCCGTTTTTATCGCCCGTTTGTTGAAACGGGTTATTCCTACCTCTATTCTTCCCTTTTTCAGCGCTGATTTTTTGGTGTTTTTTGAGCAAGTTAAACAATGAAGAGTTGCAAATTTTCATGGTTCAATCTTGAGCAAATTTTTGACTGGCTATCCTGCCAGGACTCGCAATGATTCAAGTCGTCCTACCGAATAATTGCAAAGCAGAAAGGCAATACGCCGTCTCCATTTTGCTGGAAGAATGGCTGGGGTTGCCAGTTGAAATCCATTTTGAAGAGACCTTTTTCAGTGCTGAAATTAAACTTGAAAATGGCAACCGGCTCCTGTTGGAAGATCATTTTTTTCATCATTTCTCCGATGGAGAAGGAAATTATTTACGTCGGGAAAACCTACCCAAAGCACCTGTTTTTTTGATTAAAATGAATAATCCGTTTCTGCCGGAAAATGACTTGCCGCTCGTTTTTGGCAGTCAAAAAATGGAAATTTCCAATCGGGAAATTACCTGCGGAGCGGACCTTTTTGCTTCTGCTTTTTTCATGTTGACCCGTTGGGAGGAATATGTGTGTCCTGATAGAGACATACATCAAAGGTTCCCTGCCAAAGCATCAATAGCCTACCGTTATGGATTTCTTCATCGTCCTGTAGTAAACGAATATGGGGAAATGTTGTGGAACATGTTGATTTACTTAGGCATTCGACAGCAAAGAAAACAGCTCCAATTCGAGTCAATAATAACGCATGACGTGGATTATCCGTTGTTATGGAACACTCCCTGGTCGCCCGTCAAAAAGTTTAGCGGCAGCTTGCTAAAGCGAAGAAACCTTAAGGAAGGGCTTTATTACTGGAAAAATTACTTTCAGACATTGAGAGGGAAAGCGAATGACCCTTTCGATACTTTTGATTACCTAATGTCGCAAGCTGAAGCAAACAAATGTAAGGCGCATTTTTTCTTTCTTTGCGGAGGCAAACATCGTTTCGATAATCCTTTTTCCTTTCCTCTCCCATTTGTCCGGGATTTGATAAAAGAAGTCAGCGCCAGAGGGCATTACATTGGAGTTCACCCAAGTTATGACTCATACAACCAACCGGAATTGTTTAGGACAGAGCTACAACGTATGGAAAACTTGTGCGGTCATCGAATCACGACAGGCAGACAGCATTTCCTTCGTTTTGAAGCGCCTCGTACCTGGGAAATCTGGGAAGAAAACCAAATGGATTGGAGCAGCACAGTATATTACGCCGAGTCTGCTGGTTTTAGGTGCGGGACATGTATTCCTTTTTCAGTTTTCAATTTCTTGACCAGGCAACCTTATAAATTGAAAGAATTACCGTTGACTCTAATGGAAGGCACTTATATAAATTATCAAAAACTCTCCCCTGATAAGATGTGGGAGGCGATGGAAAACACAGTCAAGACCGTTAAGAAATATCGAGGATGTTTCGTGCTGCTTTGGCATAATTCCATGATTAACCTACCCGAATGGAAACCTTACAAGAAGGTTTATGAACGTTTTTTTGAACTGATACAGTGACATTGGCAAATGAGAATATTGACGATTATCGGTACAAGACCTCAAATCATAAAGGCGTCCGTAGTATCTAAGCAACTTGGACTAAAAGGAATAGAAGAAGTCATCCTGCACACTGGACAACATTTTGATGCCAATATGTCCCAGCAATTCATTAAAGAATTGACATTGCCAATGCCAGACATCAACCTCAACATCAACAACGTCGGGCATTGCGTCATGACAGGCAGAATGATGGAAGGCATCGCTGAAGCTATTAAAAAAATAAATCCTGATGCTATCCTTGTCTATGGTGATTGCAATTCCACACTTGCAGGCGCACTCGCCGCCAGACAGGAAGGAAAAAAACTCATACATGTAGAGGCAGGTTTGAGAAGCAAAAATGAAGTCATGCCAGAGGAGCTTAACCGGATTGTCGTGGATAGAATCAGCAACTTTTTGTTTTGTCCTACGCAACAAGCTATGCTCAATTTGCAAAAAGAAGGTTTCGAGCACCTGAAAAAACGTGTGATCTTTTCCGGAGATGTAATGATGGATGCCGCCATCGAGTATTCGACAATTGCCGACAGGAAAAGTACGATTTTCGAAGAGAATGCAGAATTTCAAAAGGGACAATATGCCTTATGCACTTTTCACCGGGCAGAGAATATTTATGCCGAAAAAAATATTAAAGACATTTGCTCGGCGGTTGAAGATATATCCAAAAATATGCAGGTTATTATCCCTTTGCACCCCGCTACACGTAAGCAATTAGAGCACTTTCGCCTCAAACCAAAGGTTTGTTTAATCCCCCCAATCGGATACCTCGATATGAACCTCCTCATCCGAAACGCAAGAATTGTCATTACGGACAGCGGAGGCTTACAGAAAGAAGCTTATTTCTTCAATAAGTTTTGCGTGACGCTACGGGAGGAAACAGAATGGTCGGAACTGGTGGACGGCGGCTATAGTATCCTGGCGGGAACTCAAACCGATCGAATTTTAGAGGCTGTACATCAGCTTTGTGAGAATAAGTACATCAAATTGCATCAGTATTATGGGGAAGGTTCAGCATCAAAGACCATAGCCCGATACCTTGTAGAAAGTCAATGAAGGTTAGTACCTTTCTGAAAAAACCAATTGGGACGCCTTGTTATTATATAACAACTATTTTCATAACCTTTTTCAAGATAACGCTCCATGGAAAATTTGACAAGGCATGTGCCCTCATGTCAAGTCGGATTTCCGTCAAATTCAATTGGTTGAAAAACGCTACTAACTCCTCAATGGAAATGGGTTCCTCCCGTTCAGGAAAGTAACAAACCCATTCACAGCCCGGTGGAAATGCATCGTCAAGGGTAGATAAAACAAATGGTATCCCACGAGCGCAATACTCTCTGTGTTTTAGTGGGGCTGCGCTGGTTAGCTCCAGTCTGAACAGCCCCAGGCTGCCAATTCCAACATCTGCATCATCGAATAAGACGTTTAATGCTTCGCCGGTGGTGGGTGGTAAAAAATGAACCTTATCCGCCAACCCTTTTGCCTCCACTGAACGCTTGTATGCATTTATTTCCCTGCCTCCGCCAACGACGGTTAGCTGGACATCCGGAAAGGGAAAGGGGTTCGAGCAATAATTTTCTAAACCATCAATCAGCCTGTCCAAACCGTGCCACAGATTCCAGTTGCCCGCTGCTATTAGCCGTATAACCCCCGCTTTAGCAATGGACTTAGAGACTGGCACCGAGTCAATCTCTATTCCATTGCGAATGGAAATAGAGGGAATACCAAACAGGCTGGTAAATTTGCCGTAATGCACCGTCCAGTCCACGTATCTTTTCAAAAAAGGGCTGCATCTGCGATCAAGCCAATATTGGATTTTTCTCAGGGGGGTGCTTAACTCTAAATGATAAGGATATGTCGGCACCTCTAAAATTATCTTCAAAGCAGGATTTTCGGATTTAGCTTTTTTTAAAAGCAAGATAAAGCCGGGATGGGACAAAGGATAACGAAGCCACAAAAAACCATACTGTCGAAAATCCACCTGGTGGGCGATGACAGCATCGAACATAAGGTGATGGAACAGTATGTTCCCACATGCGCTGGAGTCCGTTGATAAAGGGAAGCGGAAGATGACCTGTTCATTGAGAAAGATGCCCTCCGAGCCATACCAGATAATGTCCATCTCATATCCAAGCTGCCGAAAGCCGCTCATTAACCCATGACTTTTTTTAACGGCTCCGAGGTTAATTGGGTCTTTGCGGTGGATTCGGCAGTAATAAAGTCCTTTTTTCATTTAATTATTGACTTATCTCGATGGAAAAAAAGAGGCAGTTGTTCTTCTGCCTGGCTACCTTTTCCTGAATAGTACCCACAAAGACTCCAGCCATCGGTTGCCGAATTTTCGAATTTGAAAGACAGACTTCCGTTCTGCACCGAAAGCCCGGAATACTGGCTCCACATGTGGCAACATGCTTCCTTCGAAATTGTACCGCTTGACCATTTTCGATGCTTCTTGGATGGAATGCCAGATGAGCAATTGGACTGCGCCACTCGACCTGTATTTGGTATCAGCCCCCAAAACCCAACAGTAGGCAGTTTCGTTATCCCAAATTAAATAAAGGCCGGCATGAACATTTTCATTCTCATCTTTTGCCAGATAAATTGCTCCCTGGCTTCTGACCTGAATTTCCTGGTGCAATTGTGCAAACAGTTTTGAGTCGAACGGTGAATTCAGTTGCTGGCGGTTAAAGGTTTCTTTG